>CALLFD010000400.1 GCA_937997605.1 uncultured Collinsella sp.
GTTACGCGGTTTGGTAAAACCGCGTAACTACCTAACTACATCAAGTTGCAAACAGCCGCCGCGAAGGCAACGGGGTCCTCGGGGAGGATGCCCTCGACCAGCAGAGCCTGGTCATAGAGCAGACCAGAGTACTGCTTGATCTTGTCGGCGTCGCCTGCCTTCTGGGCAGCGACAAGCTTGTCGAAGACCGGGTGCTTGGCGTTGAGCTCGAGCACGCGCTGGCTCTTGGGCATGCCGTCGGGCGCGCCCTCGGGTCCCTTCTGGAGCACCTTCTCCATCTCGAGCGAAAGCGGGCCCTCGGTGGTGATGCACGCGGGAGCATCGGTCAGGCGCGCAGAGACGGCGACCTTCTCGACCTTGTCGCCGAGCGCCTCCTTCATGGCGCTAAAGAGGTCCTCGTTCTCCTTGGTGGCGTCCTCGGCCTCCTTCTTCTCATCCTCGGTCGCTAGGTCAAGATCACCGGTCGCGACGTTCTTGAGCTCCAGATGACGATCCTCGACCTCGGGCTCGGCACCGTCGGCCACAGCCTTCTCGGCAGCCTCGCGGGCAGCATCGTCCTCGTAGATCTTGGGCATATCGGCGGCAACGTACTCACGCATGGCCTGGAAGGTGAACTCATCCACATCCTGCGTCAGCAGCAGCACGTCATAGCCGCGGTCGAGCACGCCCTTTACCACGGGCATCTTGGCCAAGCGCTCACGCGAGTCACCGGCGGCGTAGTAGATGGCCTTCTGATCCTCGGGCATGCCCTTGGCATACTCGGCCAGGGTAATCATCTTCTGCTCCTTGGCAGACCAGAACAGCAACAGGTCGGCGAGCTCATCGGCCTTCATGCCATAGCTCGAGTAGATGCCGTACTTAAGACCGCGGCCAAAGTTCTCAAAGAACTTCTCGTAGGCCTCGCGGTCGTTGTCACGCATATCCTCAAGGTCAGCGGTGATCTTCTTCTCCACGCGCTTGGCGATGGCCTTGAGCTGACGGTTCTGCTGCAGCGTCTCGCGCGAGATGTTGAGCGACACGTCGGCGGAATCCACGACGCCGCGGACAAAGTTGTAGTAGTCGGGCAGCAGGTCGTCGCACTTCTCCATAATCAGCACGTTGGAGCTGTAGAGCGCCAGGCCCTTCTCGTAATCCTTGCTGTACAGATCGAACGGCGCGCGGCCCGGCACAAACAACAGGGCGTCATACTCGAGCGTGCCCTCGGCATGGAAGCTGATGGTGCGCGCAGGATCGTCAAAGTCGTGGAACGTGGACTTGTAGAACTCGTCGTAGTCCTTCTGCTCAACGTCGGAGCTGCGCTTCTTCCAGATCGGTGTCATGGAGTTGACGGTTTCGAGCTCCTGGTAGTCCTCGTACTCGGGCTTGTAATCGTCGCCAGCATCCTCGGGCTTGGGTTTCTGGCGGCTCTTGGACACCATCATCTGGATCGGGTAGCGCACATAGTTGCTGTACTGCTGAATCAGGCTCTTGAGGCCCCACTCGGTCAGGAAGCGATCATAGGTCTCGGCCTCGCCGTCGGCATCGAGCTTCTCGTTCTCGCGCAGCGTCAGGATGACATCTGTACCGTGCTCGGCGCGCTCGCCGTCCTCGATGGTGTAGCCCTCAAGACCGTCGGATTCCCACACATGGGCGACATCCTCGCCATAGGCGCGGCTGACGACCTTCACATGGCTGGCGACCATAAAAGCCGAGTAGAAGCCCACGCCAAACTGACCGATAATGTCGACATCGGAGCCCTGCTGCTCGGCGTTCTCGGTCTTAAACTCCTCGGAGCCGGAGTGGGCGATGGTGCCCAGGTTGCGCTCGAGCTCCTCGGCGGTCATGCCGATACCGTTATCCGAAATCGTGATGGTGCGGGCATCCTTATCAAAGGAGACGCGAATGGCCAGGTCGCCCTGGTCGATCTTAACGCTCGGGTCCTGCAGGCTCTTAAAGTTGAGCTTGTCGACGGCATCGCTCGCGTTAGAGATAAGCTCGCGCAGGAAGATTTCCTTATTGGTGTAGATGGAGTTGATCATGAGGTCGAGCAGTTTTTTGCTCTCGGTCTTAAATTGACGCATGTGCAGTCCTTTCGCGCTACCCCCGCCCGCAAAAACGGCCCGGTCGCCCGAGCCGCATCGCAGACCTGCTATGTTCAGACTTAGATTTTATAACCCATTAGCGCGCATATATACATACGGAATCGAAAAACTGTATGTCTAAGCGCTCCGATGCACCAACTACCAAGGAGTGTCCCCAACCGCCGGCAGAAAAGGAACGTCCCTATCTGCCATCTACGCGCTTGGCCATCCAGGCATGAGGCTGGCCTTCATCCTCATAGTCCACCGGGGCAATCTGCGTGTAGCCCGCCTTGACATAGAGCGACAGCACGTATTCCTGCGCATGCAGCTTAATAAGCTTAGCGCCGGCATCGCGCGCACACGCATCACTGGCCTCAACGATCGCACTCGCCAGACCGCGACGGCGCATGCTCGGCAACACGGCCACGCGCCCCATAATGTAGGTCTCCCCCGCCGCGACGCCTTCGTCCAAGTCGCACGCCGGCGACACTGGAGCCTCTGCGTCAGCCGCGCGCTCAAGCTCTTCGGGAAACACGCGCGAGCAACCGGCAAGCTCGCCGTCTACATAGAGCGTCACATGAATGCAGTTCGGATCCTCGTCGATAGCGTCGAACTCATTCTCGTAGCCCTGCTCGTCCATAAAAACGACGCGGCGCACCAACGCCGCGTCATCAAAGCATCCCGTCTTAAGTTGGATATCCATGCTGCCCTTTCATTCAATGCGAACGTTAGGGACAGATTTTAGCGAAAATGAGCTCCGCGCACGCTAAACTTCGCGCGAGCCTTCGCCAGGCAGTCGTAATGACCCACGTTATGGGCATCGCTCGCAATGAAGCTGTACAGGTTCTGATCGAACAGGCGCTGTGCCGGCTTTTTCTCGCGACCAAAGCGACCGCCGGCAATAAAGTCCGCCGAAGCCTGCAGCTTGCAGCCCATATCGACCAGGCGCTCCGCCACGCTTACATCCTTTTGAACCGCACGATAGCGCTCAGGATGAGCGATGATCACCTGGTAGCCACGGCACTGCAAATCGTAAATCGTGTTCTCGTACTCTCTAAACGCATACGCATCGGCATGCGTCGAAAGCTCGAGCAGAAACTCGTTGGTCCCATCGAAATGCAAGTGCTCCGCAGCATCGATACCAAGCTCAACGAGCTTTCGATGGTTGACTTCGAAGCCCATCTGGAGCGGAAAACCGTCAGCGTTATCACGCAGCAGCTCAAAGGCATCCCACATCTTGTCGTAATCAAAATAGGGATCACGGCAGTGAGGAGTGCAAACGATTCTGGTTACACCGGCCCGCTTGGCAGCCTTGAGCATCGCCAAGCTCTCATCGAGATCGGCGGCGCCGTCGTCTACACCCGGCAAGATATGGCAATGAATGTCACGCATAGGTCAGCCTTAATCAACTAAACGTTTGCTCGGTTGGTGAAGATGCCCTTTTTGGAAGTGCCCTGATCGTCGGAGCCCTTCTTCACCTTCTTACCGTCCTTGGTGTAGTAGGAGTAGTAGTACTCGCTGGTCTCGGTCTCGCAGTAGTTCATAACGGTACCGATGAGCTTGACCTTCTCGGACTTCTTAAGCTGACCGATGGCGTTGAGCGCCTCCTCGCGCTTGGTGAAATCCTCACGCACGACAAAAAGAGCACCGTCGGTCAGACTTGCGATCTCGGCAGCATCGATGAAGGTGCCGACCGGGGGAGCATCAAAGATGACGTACTGGAACTTGGCGGACAGTGCCTTTACCAGCTTGGCAAAGCGGTGAGAGACGATGATGTCGGCAGGATTGGGAATGTGCGGCTCAGCATCGAGGAAGTAGAAGTTCTTCTGACCCGTCTCGACAATCGCCTGGTCAATAGAAACCTGCTCGGAAAGGACTGCATAGAGTCCGCCGCGGGAGCGGACGCCGAGCATATCGGCAAGGGACCTGCGGCGCATATCGGCCTCGACCAGGAGCACGGACTTGCCGCTCGTGGCGATTGCCTGAGCAAGGTTAATGGAAACCGTAGACTTGCCCTCGTTGGGAATCGAGGAGGTAACGGTGATGGTGCGAATGGGGTCGTCCACGCTCGCAAAGCGGATGTTGGCCAGAAGGGTCTTGGCGGCATTCTGTACAACGAGCTTATCGGTGTTCTTTGCCTTAGCCATGCCTATTTACCACCTTTCATAGCCGGAATTCGGCCAACAACGGGAATGCCCAGGAGCTCTTCTGCCTCTTCGGCACCGCGGATGCGGGTATTGAGCATGTCTGCCAAAACGACATAGGCAACTGCGATAAAGATGCCCGCGAGGAACGCGACAGCAACGTACAGCATACGCTTGGGACCGCTGGGGGCTTCGGGGGTCTTAGCCTCGTCGATAACGTTGATGCTCTGGGCAGCGCCGACGTTCTGAGCGACCGTACTCACCGAGCTGGCCATGGCCTTTGCGACCTTAGCCGTCTCCTTGGCATCGGTGCCGGTAACCGAAAGCGTAATGACACGCGTGGTGGTCTCGGAGGAAACAGACACCTTGTAGTCATCCAGATCGGTGAGGCCCAGTTCATTGGCGGCGCCGCTCTTAACGCTATCGCTATCCAGCAGCGTGGCGATATCGTTGGAAAGCATCTGGCTCGCCGAGAGATCGTTATAGCTCATCTGACCGCTATCGTCGGTCTTGGCGAGAATGTACATGCTCGTCGTCGCGGTGTAGGTGTTGTCCATCGCAACAAAGGACACGATGCCCATGGCGATCGCGCAGACCACCGGAAGGGTGATGACCAGCTTAAGGTGCTTTTTGAGCAGCTGGAACAGTTCGAGAAGGGTCATGCAGCTTGCCTTTCATTTCCCCAGTTCGGATTGACAAAACTGTCCGTATGTTATCGCATCTTTTTACCGAGACCAAACTCTATACATAAGAAACAGGCTCTCCTGTAAAAATGTCGGAAGCAATCGTAAAATTGCACAACAACGCCGCACCCGAAAGTCAAATGCGGCGTCTACATCAATATCTATGTTGTATCGCTATGCGAATGGCTCGTCCTGCTGTATGGGAAACGTCACCGTAATGGTGGTTCCCACGCCCAACTCGCTCGACAGATCGAGCGTGGCGTGATGATACAGGGCCGCATGCTTGACAATGGCAAGCCCCAGACCGGTTCCGCCGCGTGCCTTGGACCTACTCTTGTCTACGCGATAGAACCGCTCAAATACCTTGCCCTGTTCTTCAGGCGCGATACCGATTCCCGTGTCGGCGACCGCGAGGAACGGATGACCTTCGTCGTTGGTGCCGCACTGCAGCGTAACCGTACCGCCGGGTCGATTGTAGCGGATGGCGTTGCTTGCCAGATTATAGATGAGCTCGTCGATCAAGCGCGACACGCCTTCGATGACCACAGGCTTGGTCTCATGACTTATCGTCACATTCGCCTGACGGGCGACCTGTTCAAGACGCTGCTCAACCGCGTAGATGGCACGCGAGAGCTCAATAGGCTCCGTGGATCCAATGGGCACCGCCTCGCCCTCAGTTGCACGCTCGGCCTCGTCCAAGTTAGACAGCGTAAGGATATCGTTGACAAGCGCTGCCAAGCGGCCCGCCTCACGATAGATGCGACCGCCAAAGTTGCGCAGGTCGTCCTCGCCCTCGACCATGCCGTTTGCGATGAGCTCGGCATAGCCCGAAATCGCCGTAAGCGGCGTCTTGAGCTCATGGGTGATATTCGCCGTGAACTCGCGGCGCATACGGTCGTTGTCCGCCAGCACCGCCATTTGGCGCTTGAGTTCCTGGCGCTGCGACTCGATACGCTCAAGCATGGGGACCATCTCGGCATAGGCGTGCTCATAGCTACGGCGTGGGTGGTCCAAATCCACCTCTTGCAACGGCGCGATGATGGCACGGGACTCGCGGCGCGCCATAAAAAACGAGAGTACCGCACCCGCTGCTGCGATAAGCAGCATCGGCGCCACCATCGACAGCAAAATCGCCGCAACGCCAGGCTGGGCCTGCGCCAAGCGGACAACCTGGCCGTTATCAAGGGCGACAGCGCGATACAGCATAATCTCGTCGAGCGTAGAGCTTGCGCGCTCCGCGGAACCCAAACCACTCTCAAAGGCCTCGATGACCTCGGGGCGATCGCCATGGTTGGGCAGTGTGGAAGGCGACGCCTCGTTGTCGTAGGCAACCGATCCATCCTTGTTAATCAGCGTGATGCGCAAGTCCTCGCGATCGAGGCTACGCAAGAACGGGATGGGCTCCTGCTGCTCGTCGAGGGCGGCAGCAATGAGCTCGGTTTCCTGCGCCAGATTGGCACTCGTGGCATCCGCCAAGGTGTTTTGCACAAAGAACGCACCCAGCACCGTAAACGCCACGATAACCGCCATGGCGCAGACAAAGATCGTCACAAAAACGCGGTGCGACAGCGTATGTTTTCCCTGGGGGGCGAAGACCACGGGTTACTCCTCCGATGCGGTGGCCACAGTGTCGTCGCCTTCGGCACCATCACCGGCAGAAGGCTCGGCCAAGCGGTAGCCCACGCCGCGCACGGTCTCGATGGCGCCGGCATGCTCGCCCAATTTTTGGCGAAGCGTCTGCACGTGCACGTCAACGGTGCGCGAACCGCCGTCGAAGTCCCAACCCCACACGCTCTGCAGCAACGACTCGCGGGAAAAGACCACGCCGGGCTTGCGCATGAGGTACTCGAGCAGGTCGAACTCGCGCAGGGTGAGCTTAAGCG
>CALLFD010000401.1 GCA_937997605.1 uncultured Collinsella sp.
TATTATACCACCGTGGCATCACCTATATGTCAATGTTGGTCTAACAGAGCCAAAAGAAATGCGGAAGGTTACCGAGTCCCTCGGACGTGGGCCTAACCAAAGTCTTTGAACGGGTGTGTCTCTATGGATGCATTCGGTTGATTTTGGTTGGGCTATATTTATGAAGGGACATGCCACCATGGGTTTCTTTTCTCGCCTTATGGGTGGCTCGGACAAGCAGGCGACTGCGACTTCCGAGTTCGAGATTCTCGCCCCTGTTTCCGGCGAGCTTGTTAATCTAGAAAATACCAATGACCCCGCTTTTAGCAGTCGTGCAGTGGGCGATGGCGTTGCCGTGGTTCCCCAAGAGGGAACGGTGTGCGCTCCTGTTTCCGGTACCGTTGCGGCGCTGTTTCCGACTGAGCACGCGCTGGGCATCATGTCCGACGACAGCTCTGCTCAGGTGATGCTGCACATCGGAATCGACACTGTTAAGCTTGAGGGCAAGGGCTTCCATGCGCTTGTTGCCCAGGGTGACCATGTCGACGCGGGCCAGCCCCTCGTCGAGGTCGATTTCGACGCGGTTCGCGCTGCCGGCTTCGATCCCACGGTCTTCGTTATCGTGTGCGAGCGTTCGGAGAACTCGACTCTTCGTGAGCATGCTTCCGGCCCTGTTGCTGTTAAAGAGCCTGTCGTCTGGCTTTCCGAGTAAATTCTTGTGGTGGGTACCGTGGTTATCAAGCGAGTTTTTAACAACAACGTCGCAATGGTCACTTCGGACGATGGCTCCGAGCTCATCGTCATCGGTCGAGGCCTCTGCTTTGGCCGTCATGCCGGCGATGCCATCGACGAGGCGTCAGTCGAAAAGACCTACGCGTTGCAGGAGGGAACTTCTCAGGATTCGCGTACGATAGACCGCTTGGCACATCTTTTGGAGTCCATCCCCACCGTCAACCTCGTTATTGCCGAGGACATCGTTCAGATGCTCCGTCGAGAGCTCAATGTCGACATCAACGATAAGATCCTCATCGCTCTCGCAGACCATATCAGCCTTGCTTTGGAGCGCGAGCGCAAGGGTGTCCCCTGTGAGAATCCGTTGCTGCTCGAGATCCAGCAGTTCTATCGCAAGGAGTACGCGCTTGCGGGCCGCGCGCTGCAGATTATCAAGGAGTATATGGGCATCCAGATGAGCGAGGAGGAGCAGGGTTTCATTACCTTGCATATCGTCAACGCCACCATGCCGCAGCGCTCTGACCGTCTGATTGTTTCGGTCCAGCTTGTTCGCGACGTGCTTGCGATTGTTTCCGAGCGCTATGCCACGACCCTCGATGACACCTCGCTGCCTTACGAACGCTTCGTTCGTCACCTGCAGTTTTTCGCACAGCGAGCGCTCGATCCTACGACCGGGCAAATCAACGGAGACGCGCTGTTCCGAATCGACGAAACGGCGTATCCGTGCGCATTCTCGTGCGCGGATGCCATAGCCGCTCACTTGTCGTCTACCTATAACGTTGTCGTTACCGATGCCGAGAAGAGTTATCTCGCATATCACATTGTTAACCTGCTTGGAGAACCTGGTCTCTAGGCATAACGTGCCCACACATCGATTGATATAAGGCAAGGCTCACGGTCTTGTCCAGGGCACATCTGTCTTAATTTGCGGAAAAGGAAGGGGAGTACCGCTATGACCGCAAAAAAGAAGTTCAATTTCAAAGCGCCGTTGGAGGTGTTCGCGAAGTCGATCGTTCAGCCGATGATGTACCTCTCGGTTGCCGGCATTCTGCTCATCGTGGGCATCATTCTGACCAACAAGACCATCTGCGCTTTGGTCCCCGTACTGGGCTCCGGTCCGTTCCAGCTTGTGGGCGCCGTTGTCTATCAGTCGCTGATGTTTATCATCAACAACCTCTCGATTCTGTTCTGCGTGGGCATCGCCGGCGCCATGGCAAAGAAGAACAAGGGCCATGCTTCGCTGATCGCCCTGATGTCGTTCTTCCTGTTCCTGCAGGCTAACAACATCGTGCTCAACGCCACCGGCTCTCTTGCCGATGCGAGCGGCATGCTCGGTCTTACCGGAACCGGCCAGGCCACCGTTATGGGCATCCAGGTGCTCGATACCGGCGTGTTTGGTGGCATCATCCTTGGTTGCATCACCGGTGCCGTGTTCAACAAGTACTCGAACAAGCAGTTCCCTATTGCCCTTTCGATGTTCTCGGGCGTTCGCTTCCCGTTCCTGATCATGATCATCATTTCCTGGATTATGGGCGCAGGCTTCTGCATCGTTTGGCCTCCGGTTCAGGGCGCCATCTCCTCCGTTGCCGGCATTATTAAGGAGTCGGGCAACATCGGTCTGTTTATCTACGGCATGCTTAACAAGCTGCTCGTTCCCACCGGCCTGCACCACCTCATCTACACCCCGTTCCAGTTCTCCGATGTGGGCGGCACCCTGACGCTGGGTGATCAGGTTATCGCCGGCGCCTATCCCATCCGTGTTGCCGAGATGGCAATGACGGGCCAGCCCTTCTCCGATAGCACCTACTTCAACAGCTACACCTTCAACAACCTGTGGCCGTACATCGGTATCGGTCTCGCCTTTATCTTCACCGCTTACAAGGGGAACAAGGATAAGACCAAGGCCGTTATCATCCCGCTGATCATCACCGCCGTGCTCTCCTGCGTGACCGAGCCCATGGACTTCCTCTTTGTCTTTGCCGCTCCCGTGCTCTTTGTCGTCCACTCGGTTCTTTCCGGCATCTTCCTGGTCCTGCTCAAGGTCCTCTCCGTTCCCGCTTCGACTGCAGGCGGCATCATCAACATCGTGGTTTCCAACCTGGTCCTCGGTGTCGATAAGACCAACTGGCCGGTTATGCTGGTGCTTGGAGTCGTCAACGCCGCTCTGTACTTCTTCCTCTTCACCTTCCTTATCAAGAAGCTCAACCTCCACACGCCTGGTCGCGAGGAGGAGTCCGAGCTCGCCGAGTCCGTTGCCGAGGGCGAGGCCGCCGCATCTGTTGCGGTGAAGCAGGGCGCTGTTGCCGCGGCTCCCGCAGAGGGCGTCGATGCAGGTATTGCCGACCTGGTCGCGGGTCTTGGCGGCAAGGACAACATCGAGGAGCTCGAGAACTGCTTTACGCGTCTTCGCGTGAACGTTAAGAACCCGGACCTCATCGATGAGAACCTCATCAACCACGTGCCCAACAGCGGCATCAACCGCAACGGCAACAATATCCAGATCATCTTTGGCATGAAGGTCGCCGAGATGCGCGACAAGGTCGAAAACGCAATTGAGAAGGAGCAGTAAACAATGATCATTACTCTGTGTGGTGGCGGATCCACCTTTACCCCCGGCATCGTCAAGTCCATCGCCCTGCGCAAGGACGAGCTCGATGTTGACGAGATTCGTCTGTACGACATCAACGAGGAGCGCCAGCGCAAGATCGGCGTGCTCGTGGACTGGATTTTGCACGAGGACCTCGGCCTGGACATCAAGCTCACGGTGACCACCGACAAAAAGACGGCTTTTACCGACGCGAGCTTCGTGTTCGCCCAGATGCGCGTGGGCGGCTATGCCATGCGCGAGCAGGACGAGAAGATCCCCCTGCGTCACGGCTGCGTGGGTCAGGAGACTTGCGGTTGCGGCGGCCTTGCCTACGGCATGCGCACCATCTTCCCTATGGTCGAGCTGATCGATGACGTTGAGAAGTACGCCAAGAAGGACTACTGGATTCTCAACTACTCCAACCCTGCCGCCATCGTTTCCGAGGGCTGCCGTGTGCTGCGTCCCAACGCTCGCATCATCAACATCTGCGACATGCCGATCGCAATCATCGACGTGGTTTGCGCCGCGCTCGATATCGACAAGAAGGATGTCGAGTACGATTACTTTGGCCTCAACCACTTTGGTTGGTTCACCTCGATCCGCCACAAGGGCGAGGAGGTGCTCCCGCAGCTGCGTGAGTACATCAAGGAGCATGAGATTCTGCTGCCCGATTCCTACCTCAAGGGCATGGGCTCGCTCATGGCAAAGAAGCCCGAGGAGACCACCGACGAGCACCCCGAGCAGAACCGCCACACCAAGGGTAGCTGGTACTACGTCTGGAAGGGCGAGTACGAGATCATGGAGTGCTTCCCGGAGTACCTGCCCAACACGTATCTGAACTACTACCTGCAGCAGAAGGAGTTCGTCGAGCATTCCAACCCCGAGCGCACCCGTGCTAACGAGGTTGAGGAGACGCGCGAGAAGAACCTCTTCGACGGCATCGACCACTACGAGAAGACGGGCGAGATCGACGAGAGCACGTTCTATGCGGGCAGCCACGGCGACTGGATTGCCGATCTGGCCATCGCTCTGAAGAACGACACCAAGCAGCGCTTCCTGGTCATTTGCGAGAACAAGGGCGCTATTCCCAACATGCCCTACGACGCCATGGTCGAGCTGCCTGCCTACATTGGCAAGAACGGCCCCGAGGTCATCAGCCGCGACAACATTCCGCTGTTCCAGCAGGGTCTTATGATGCAGCAGCTGAACTCTGAGAAGCTCGTGGTCGAGGCCACGATCGAGGGTTCGTACGAGAAGGCACTCAAGGCCTTTACGCTCAACAAGACCGTGCCTTCGATGAAGGTTGCCAAGGAGGTTCTCGACGACATGATCGAGGCCAACAAGGACTTCTGGCCCGAGCTTAAGTAAAAGCAGCAGGGTCGCTGGCCGCATACCTAGAGCAATGCCCCGTCCACGTGATTGCGTGGACGGGGCATTGTCATTTGGTAACGCGTTTTATCAAATATGGCATTTATCTGCGGTAATGTTCTATTTCACCGCTGAGGGTGACATTTCATGCCGCCTGCCGAACTGCGTGGAGACCTAACAACTTTTTAGGTCAGTGTTGTGCGTGTAGCAATTTCGCCCGGCCTCGCCTCCGGGCTGCCATGTGAGAGGGGATCTTATGGCTCGACTGCACGTAATGGAACGCAGCCACGCTCAGGCCGTCATGGACGACCTGCACGATGCGCTCGGACGTCGTCTGGCGGTGAGTTCGCTCGCCCCGTGTCCCGTTGAGTTTACGGCAGCGCTCGTCAACCTGTGCTCCACCCAGAGCTGCGGCAAGTGCACGCCCTGCCGCGTGGGCCTGAGCGCGCTGAGCGATCTGCTCGCCGATGTGCTCGAGGGCCGCGCCGACGAGTCCACGCTCAACTTGATCGAGCGCACTGCCCGCACCATCTATCTTTCGAGCGACTGCGCCATCGGTTACGAGGCCGGTGCTATGGCGCTTACGGCTATCCGTGGCTTCCGTGACGATTTTGAGCACCACATCCGCGAGCACTCCTGTGGCTTTGACCGCGAGGCCCGCGTCCCGTGCGTCTCGGGCTGCCCGGCGCACGTCGACATTCCCGGTTACATTTCGCTGGTCGAGGCCGGCCGCTATGCCGATGCTGTCAAGGTCATCCGCAAGAACAACCCGCTGCCGCTCGTTTGCGGCCTGGTGTGCGAGCATCCCTGCGAGATGCACTGCCGTCGCGGCATGGTCGACGATCCCATGAACATCCTCGCCCTCAAGCGTTTTGCCGTTGAGCACAGCGACCTCAACGATTACAAACCCAGCGTGGCCGACAACACCGGCAAGCGCATCGCCGTGATTGGCGGCGGTCCGGCCGGCCTTTCCTGCGCCTACTACCTGGCCGTGATGGGCCATAAGGTGACCATCTTTGAGCAGCGCCACCACCTGGGCGGCATGCTGCGCTATGGCATTCCCAGCTACCGTCTGCCGCGCGAGCGCCTACAGGCCGAGATCGACTGGATCTTGAGCGCTGGCATCGATGTGGAACTCGACCACTCCGTCAACGGCGAGGAGCTTGCCCGCCTGCGCGACGAGTTCGATGCCGTTTACCTGGCCATTGGTGCCCACAGCGATAAGAAGCTCGGCCTTCCGGGCGAAGAGGCGCCCGGCGTGGAGTCGGCCGTCATGATGCTGCGTGCCATCGGCGACGACGAGTTGCCCGACCTGAGCGGCCAGCGCGTGTGCGTCATCGGCGGCGGCAATGTGGCCATGGACGTGGCACGCTCTGCCGTGCGCTGCGGTGCCGAAAAGGTGAGCATCGTCTACCGCCGTCGTATCTGCGACATGACGGCCCAGGATGCCGAGATTGCCGGCGCCCAGGCCGAGGGCTGCGAGGTTTTGGAACTCACCGCACCGCTCGCTATCGAGACGGGCGAAGATGGTCGCGTGAGCGGCCTGCGCGTGCAGCCGCAAATTATCGGCGAGCCCCGTCGTGGGCGTCCGGCCCCGCGTGCCGCCGCCACGCCCGAGCGCGTCATTCCCTGCGAGCGCGTGTTTGTGGCCATTGGCCAGGACATCGATTCCAAGCCGTTTGAGGACATGGGCATCGCCTGCAAGTGGGGCTGCGTGGTCACCGATTCGGATGGCGCCGTGCCCAACTTCGATGGCCTCTTTAGCGGCGGCGACTGCCAGACCGGTCCCGCCACCGTCATCCGTGCCATCAACGCCGGCCGCGTTGCTTCGGCAAATATCGACCGCTACTTGGGCTTTGACCACAAGATAAAGCTCGACGTGGAGCTGCCGACCGTGCAGTTTAAGGGCAAGCACGAGTGCGGCCGCTGCGAGCTGGGCGAGCGCGAGGCTGGCGAGCGCATCCACGATTGGAATCTGGTTGAGCAAGGTCTCACCGAGGAAGAGGCACGCCAGGAGGCAAGTCGCTGCCTGCGTTGCGATCACTTTGGCTTTGGCGCGTTCCGCGGAGGGAGGAACCTGGAATGGTAGAGCCCAACAAAACCAC
>CALLFD010000402.1 GCA_937997605.1 uncultured Collinsella sp.
GGTTTCGACACCATTCCCCAGCAGGCTGAGGAAGCAGCCGAGGGCCTCAACTGGAACAAGTTCGGCAAGATCATCTCCCTGGCTCTGCTGGCCGCCGGCGGCTTCTACATGGTCTGCATCTACTCGTTCGGCACCATCCTCGACTGGCATGAGTTCGTTAAGAGCCCGGTTCCCGCGCTTGCCTGCCTCAAGGGCATCAACATGCTTCTGTACCTGGCCATGCTCGTCATCGCCACGCTTGGACCCATGGGCCCGATGAACTCCTTCTACGGCGCCACGAGCCGCATCATGCTCGCCATGGGCCGCAAGGGCCAGCTGCCCGAGCAGTTCGCCGAGGTCGACCCCAAGTCCGGCGCTCCCAAGCTCGCCTGCGTCGTTCTGGGCGTCATCACCGTCGTCGGTCCGTTCCTGGGCAAGAACATGCTCATCCCTCTGACCAACGTGTCGGCTCTCGCCTTCATCTTCTCCTGCGGCATGGTCGCCCTCGCATGCCTGCGTATGCGCTTCACCGAGCCCGACCTGCCTCGTCCCTACGAGGTGCCCGGCGGCAAGTTTGGCATCGGCCTCGCTATCGCCGCCTGCGCCATCATCATCGGCCTGCTCGTGATTCCGTTCTCTCCCGCCTCCCTCAACATGGTGGAGTGGAGCATCGTGATCGGCTGGCTGGCCGTCGGCCTGGCTCTCATGGCCTTCACCAATTCCCGCAAAAAGTAACGCCGAGCCGGGGCGGATCAGGTGCGCGGGCCCCTCTCTTCCGCGCACCGAACCCGGCACCACTTGGGTAGCTTTGTGAGGCCTTAACCCAACACGGCCTCGCCCACTATATGGATCCATAAGGAGGAACCATGTCCACTAAGTATGCAATCGTTGGCGGTAAGCTCATCGACGGTACCGGTGCCGAGCCGGTCGAGAACTCCCTCGTTCTCGTCGACGACAACGGCAAGATCGAGTACGCCGGTGCTATGCAGGACCTTCCCGAGGGCGTTGAGGTTATCGACGCCGCCGGCAAGACCGTCCTTCCCGGCCTGATCGACACCCACCTGCACTTCTCGGGCAACTTGACCGACGATGACACCGACTGGGTCATGCAGCCGCTCCTCGAGAAGCAGGCCGTCGCCGTCAAGCAGGCCTACGACTGCCTCACCCACGGCCTCACCACCGTCTGCGAGATCGGTCGCTTTGGTATCCAGATCCGTGACTGCATCGACAAGGGCGTCTTCAAGGGCCCGCGCGTTCTGGCCACCGGCCTTGGCTTCTGCCGCGTTGCCGGCCACGGCGACTCCCACCACTGCAGCCAGGAGCTCAACAAGGAATCGCACCCCTGGGGCGATCAGGTCGACGGTCCTTGGGATCTGCGCAAGGCCGTCCGTCGTCGCCTGCGTGAGAACCCCGATGCCATCAAGATCTGGGCTACCGGTGGCGGCATCTGGCGCTGGGACTCCGGCCGCGACCAGCACTACTGCTCCGAGGAGATACAGGCTGTGGTCGAAGAGGCCAAGATGGTCGGCATCCCCGTGTGGAGCCACTGCTACAACAACCACGCCGCTGCCTACGATTCCGTCCGCTTTGGCTGCGAGCAGCTGATCCACGGCTTCGATATCGATGAGCGCACCATGGACCTCATGGCCGAGCAGGGCACCTTCTTCACCCCGACGATCGCCTTCCTGCCCACCTGGTACGCCACCTATCCGCCCGTCTACGTCCCCGAGCTGCACGACAAGTACGAGGGCACCCTGGTCGAGAAGGAGCTGCAGCGCAACTACGACTGCCTGCGCGAGGCCAAGAAGCGCGGCGTCGTCATGACGATCGGCTCCGACTCCTTCTCCTTCGTCACCCCGTACGGCACCTGCTCCATCGAGGAGATGTACGAGTTCGTCGACAAGATCGGTTTCACCCCGGTCGAGACCATCACCTGCGCCACCCTCAACGGTGCCAAGATGTGCCACATCGAGGACGAGACCGGTTCCATCGAGGCCGGCAAGTGCGCCGACCTGCTGGTCGTCAACGGTGACGTCGCCGCCGACATCCACGTGCTCAACACCGACAACATGGACGTCATCATGAAGGACGGCTGGATTGTCGAGGGCGGCACCTTCGGCGAGGCAAACAAGTACAGCGCCTAAGCTACCGTTCATCGATGGCTTGATGTAAAACACAGTATTTGATTGCATAATGCAATGGAGAGGGTCGCTTGCGGCCCTCTTTATTGCTATGGGGTGCGTCGGTAAGAAGGAGATGACGGTGGATCTCAATAGGCTGATTCTGGGCAAGAGCTACAACTCTACCAAGGTCTTTCGTACCGCTCAGCATGTGGTTCAAGCCATCTTGCTCGGTATTGTCGTTCCGCTGCTTATCCTGCTGCTCATCTGGGATCTAACCGATAATCCCAATCCCGTTCCGGCCGTTGTCGTCATTGCCGGCTTGGTCATGCTGTGCTTCTTCTTCTCGTACGTCTTTGTCGTTCCCGACGACCTCACATCGAGCGCAACCGACCGCACGCTCGCCATCGCTTCAAAAATATTCGCCTACACGTCGCGCGGCCTTACGCCCGAAGCTGCCCTGGGCGCCTCTAAGATCATCCTGTCCGAAACTATCGCCTCTGCCATCTGCTTTACCGACGGCAAGCAGGTGTTGGCAAGCTGGGGCGAGGACTCGGCAAAATGCCCCGCGGGCACCCCGGTGGTGCTGCGGACTACGCTCAACGTGATCAACAGCGGTGAGCAAAGCGTGTTCTCGCGCGATGCCTCGACCGAGACAGGTGGCTACTTTCCGCGCCTGCGCGCCGGTATTGTCGCACCGCTTACCATGCGCGGGCATTGCGTGGGCACGCTCGAGCTGTATTATCCCCGTCTGAGCAGCATCGATATGCGCCAGACGGCGCTTGCCTCGGGCTTTGCCGACCTCATTTCCACGCAGCTTGCGAGCTTTGAGCTCGAGCGCCAGGACGAGCTTACGGCCCGCGTGGAGCTGCGCGCCTTGCAATCGCAGGTCGATCCTCATTTTCTGTTTAACACCATCAGCACCATCGTGTCGCTCGTTCGAACCGAGCCCGACAAGGCGCGATCGCTGCTGATCGACTTCTCCAACTACTACCGTCAGACGCTTTCTGATTCCGATACCCTCACAACGCTCGAGCACGAGGTGGAACAGGGCACTCGCTATATCAATCTTATGCAGGCTCGTTATGGCGACGGCCGTCTGCGCGTCTCGGTCGATATCGACTTTGAGGTGCGCGATTGCATGGTGCCGCCGTTTATCTTGCAGCCGTTGCTCGAAAACTGCATCAAGCACGCGCAGCGCGAGACCGAGCCGCTTTCTATTCATGTTAGGGCTTTCGAGACCGATGACGGTTTGGAGATCATCGTCGAGGACGACGGCATCGGTATGAGCGAAGAAGTCTGCGCGCATCTGTTTGAGCAACATCGCCTGGAGGAGCCCGAGAGCATTACCGCCGACGGCTCCGTCAAGCGAGGTTGCGGCCTGGCGCTCTTCAACGTGCTTCAGCGCATCCATTTCTTTTACGGAGAAGATTCCGGCATGCGCGTGAAGTCCCAGGAGGGCGTGGGAACGCAGGTCATCGTCGAGCTGAACGGCGAGCCGCATGAGCCGGCGCCGTTGACGGCGTAGCACGCGGTTGGATTGAGAGAAAAAGAGGGGAAGCACATATGTCCGAAGGCTGGAACATCTTGGTGGTTGATGACGAACCTCCCATTAGGGCTGAGCTACGCTATCTGTTGGAAAAGGATACGCGTGTGGGCCAGATTGCCGAGGCGGGCAATGTCACCGAGGCCGTGGAGTCGATTCTCTCGAACAAGCCCAACGTGTTGTTTTTGGACATCACGATGCCCGGCCGCTCGGGAATTGAGCTTGCCGAGACGCTGCAGAACCTAAAGACGCCGCCGGTGGTTGTGTTTGTGACGGCGTTTGCCGAGTTTGCCGCCGATGCGTATAACCTCGATGCGGTCGACTATGTCGTCAAGCCGGTCGAGGACGCACGCCTGTCAAAGGCACTCGACAAGATCGAGGCAGCCTTGGGTGCCCGTCGTGTTATCCACGCTCCGCGCCAGCCTTTGCGTCTGACGGTGGACCGCGGGGGCAAAAAGGTGTTCATTCCCGCCGCAGACGTCTGCTACTTTGAGGCGCGCGCCGATTTTTGCAACGCCATCTGCGCCGAGGGAACGTACCTGATCAATGAGTCGATCTCTTCGCTCGAGCGTCGCTTGGTCTCCGAGGGCTTTATTCGCGTTCATCGCAGCTATCTGGTCAATTTGGAAGACGTGCACAATGTCGAGATCGGTTCCACGGGTCTTATGGAGCTCAGACTCGATCGCGTAACCTCGACGGTGCCCGTGTCCCGCCGTCGCGCTGCCGAGGTTAAAGCACACTTGGGGCTTGCGTAGACGGTCTGCGTGCCGTCGTTTACCATCGCAGGTTTGGCATGGGCGCGCGGTGGGCATAATGGGTGGCATCGAATGAAATCGAAAGGATCATTATGCCCGCGCTTATCACCCATCATCTGTTTGGCGAGGAAAGCATCGACCGTCTTCCACAGGGCGTCATCACGTCCGATGAAGAGCGCATTGCCTTTATCTTGGGCAACCAAGGCCCCGACCCGTTTTTCTTTCACATTCTGACACCGCGTGTTTCCGACTGCACGCTGCTGGCGCAGGTCATGCATCGGTCGCGCATGTCTCGTCAGTTTGCGTGCCTGCGCGACGGCGTGTCGCATCTGCTGCCGCGCGACGCCAGCTTGGGTCGTGCCTTTGCGCTGGGCCTGCTGTCTCATTACGTGCTCGACCGCAACGCTCATCCCTTTGTCTATGAGCAGCAGTTTGGCATTGTCGAGTCCGATTCAGAGCTTGAGGATTCGAGCAGTCAGGTCCATGCCGTGATCGAGAGCGACCTGGATGTGCTGATGCTGCAGCTTAAACGCGATGGCGCTACGGTTGACGATTACCCGCCGGCGGGCGAGATCGTCACCACTGATCGCATCAATCGCGTGGCCGGCGTGCTGATGAGCTATGTTGCCGGACGCGTGTACGGCATTGACATTCCGGCGGGGGAGTACGGTGCTGCCGTTGCCAATATGCAGCGACTTTACCGCGCGATTGAGCCGGCCGGCTCCGCAAAGACGCGCGCGATCTCGCTGGTTGAGGGCTTGGTGCACGATTACTCGCTGCTCGACGGCCTTGCTCATCGCGTGACGACGGAGTTGCCCGAGCGCACCGGTAACCTGGGCCATCTGACATGGAAGAATCCCTTTACCGACGAGGTCTCGAACGAGAGTTTCCCCGAGGTCTTTGATCGCGCGCTGGGCGATTACGAGTGCACGGTCGCACGTTTTATCGAGACCGGTGACATGGATGCCGTGACCAGTCACGTCAACTACAGCGGTCGCGTGCTCAATGCCGATGAGGAGTTCGACCGCGAGGAATAGGGCCCGTGCGTGCCCCTTTGCCGAATCCTTACCGGCGGTTCTGGACAATTGGGGTACGATGAACTAACTGCATATCGGGCGAATACGAAGGGTCCCTGTCCATGAAATACACCAAGCTCGAGCGTAACTGGGTTATGTATGATGTGGGCAATTCGGCCCTCGTGCTGCTCAATACCTCGGTGGTGCCCATTTACTTTAACGCCATCAATACCGGCGCTTCCTCGGCCGACCTGGTGGTCGCCTGGGGCAATGCACAGACGATCGCCTCGCTGGTCATCGCCATGCTCATGCCCATTCTGGGCGCACTTGCCGACTACGCTGGCAACAAAATCAAGTTCTTCTTGGGCTTTTTCCTCACGGGCCTGGTTCTTTGCCTGGCGCAGGCTATCCCAATGTCCGCCATGGCATTTTTGACCGTGTACGTGCTGTGCACCATCGGCCTTAACTCTTCTATGACGTTCTACGACGCCATGCTGCCCGACGTTACCACCGACGAGCGCATGGACGCCGTGTCCAGCTCGGGTTATGCCTGGGGCTACATCGGTTCCACCGTGCCGTTCGTCATCTGCCTGGCGCTCATCATGGGTGGCCCCGCTCTTGGCGTCCCCACCATGCTGGCAACGCGTCTGTCTTTTATCATCACTGGTGCCTGGTGGCTCATCTTTACCCTGCCGCTCATTCACACCTATAAGCAAAAGTATGGTCGCGAGCGCGGTCCCGAGGACACCATCGGCCACATCGTTGGCGGTGTGTTCTCCGAGGTCGGACACACCATGCGCGAGATCGCCCACAACAAGACCGTGCTGGTCTACATGATTGCGTTCTTCTTCTATATCGATGGCGTCCACACGGTCATTTCCATGGCTACCAGCTACGGCTCGGCTTTAGGCATCGACTCGACCCAGCTGGTGCTGGCGCTGCTCGTTACGCAGTTCGTGGCCTTCCCGTCTGCCATCATCTACGGCAAGCTCGCCGGACGCGTGGGCACGCTCAACATGATCCTGGTGGCGGTCGCCGCCTACATGGGCATTGTGCTGTTCGCCGCGTTCTTCCTAAAGACCGCCTTTGAGTTCTGGGTGCTTGCCATTATGGTCGGCCTGTTCCAGGGCGGCGTGCAGGCGCTCAGCCGTAGCTACTTTGGTCGCATTATCCCCAAGGAAAAGTCCAACGAGTACTACGGCTTCTTTGACATCTTTGGTCGTTATGCAAGCGTCATGGGTACCTTCCTAGTGTCGGTCGTTACCTCGCTGACCGGCAACCCGTCGCTGGGCGTCCTTTCTATTGGCGTGCTGCTGATCGTTGGCTTTATGCTGCTGGTTCGCCTGTCCCGCATGACTCGGGCAGCAGAGCATGCCGCATAGGAGCGAGCGGCTATTGTGCCTGTCCACGGTACTCTTTTGGGGTTATCCGCAATAAACATTGCGACTTGCGAGCAATGATTTGCCCAAGTGGGTATGATGGAATCAGCTAGGTCGCGGGGCGTCGCCTGTGTTTGGCGGCGTCCCGTTTTTGTGTTGCAGGGAGGGTAAGGCATGAACGCCACAGTCGTGATTCCAACGTATTGGGCGGGCGATGACGCTTGCGCAAACGCCCCTGGCACCTATGACCATTCGACGCGACTCAACGCCGACAATCCCGAACTCGACCGCTGCCTGGCCTCGCTTGAGCAGGTACGTGACATCCCGCGCATCATCCTTTTGGTGGTCTGTCCCGTTTCTGCCACAGCCGATGTGTCGCTGCGCGTGCACGAGATTGTCGACGCGCATCCCACGCTCAAGGTCACCGTTGTCACCAACACCCAGGCCTCGCATATCGCAGACCGGGTTGCTCAGATCGCGCCCAAGGGTTCGGGCGAGTGCGTGAGCCTGCGAGGCTACGGTGCCATCCGCAATATGGGGCTAGCCTGCGCCGCTGTGCTGGGGCATGACGCGGTTATCTTCTTGGATGACGATGAGACTGTCATCGACGCCGACTTTATGAAGCGCGCGACCTATGCGTTGGGGCAGCAGACGCGTCAGGGCTTGCCGATCTTGGTCAAGAGCGGCTATTTCTACGATCGCGACGGCTCGCCGCTGGCTCCCACGGACAAGGCGGGCATCTGCCATCGTTGGTGGACCAAGCGCATCGAGTTCAACCGTTGGATGAAAAAGGCGCTTTCGGGCACCCGCATCTCGCGCTCCAACTACGTGTGCGGCGGCCTGATGGCCCTGCACGCCCGCGCCTTTACGCGTGTGGCCTTTGACCCGTTTATCACCCGCGGCGAGGACTTGGATTACCTCTTTAACATGCGCATGTTTGGCTACGACGTGTGGTTCGATAACGAGTGGACCGTGCGCCATCTGCCTCCGGAGTCCGAAAAGCGCTCACCGCGCTTTATGCAGGATGTATACCGTTGGTACTACGAACGGGCCAAGTTGACATTCGCCGCGCATCAAAAGGAGCTCATTCCCGTTACGGCGGCATCACTCATGCCCTACCCGGGCCCGTGGATTTCGCGCGAGCTCGACGACCGCGTGCGCAAGACCGCTATGGTCCGCAGCGTGTTTACCCGCGAGCATGAGGGCTACCTGCGCATCTGGCGCCACGGTATTGACGAGGCCAAGACCTACGCGCGCCAAAACGCCGCAAGCTACCTGCGTTTCCAGAGCTTTTGGCCCAAGATCATGGACGGGCTTTGGCGTGACGCACAACTGATCAGTATCCTGGAGGGGGCCGAATGATCGACCGCCGCGCCCAGCGCGATAGTTCAATATCAATCTTTCGCATCATTGCCGTTGCCTGCGCCATTTGCGTGCTGGTGTACTTTATTTTTGCCTTGGTGACCGGTATCGAGCCGATCGCCACGGTGATTGCCTGCGCGCTGCTGTGCATCTTTCTGTGCATCTTTATCTTTTTGACGCTCAATCCCGATTCGGTGCGCTCCCAGTACACCGAGGAGACGCTCTCGGTGGCCTCGGCCATGCTCGAGGACATTAAGGGCGGTCTGACGCAGGAGTCGGCGCGTTTGGTGTGCCGGCGCATTTTGCCCGAGACGCGCGCCATGACGGTGGCCATCACCGACGAGGGCAACGTGTTGGCCTGCGCGGGCGAGTTTGAGGAAAAACTACTGCCAGATTCTCCCATCCACACGCTTGCCACACGCTACGTTATCGAACATGGCATCGTGCAGTCGTTCAACCGTATGGTGGATGTCGTGGGCTCGGATGGCTCGCACAACCAAGTCCCCGCCGGCATTATCGCCCCCATCAAGGTGGGCGATCGTACCGTCGGCACGCTCAAGTTCTACTACAAGACCCCGCGCGCCGTCGACCGTACCCAGTACGCGCTTGCCTCGGGCTTTGCCGAGATCTTGTCCACGCAGCTCGCCATCCACGAGCTCGAGGTGCAAAAGGAACTCACAGCGCGCGCCGAGGTGCGTGCGCTGCAGGCGCAGATTAACCCACACTTCCTGTTCAACACGCTGAACACCATTGCATCGTTTACGCGCACCGACCCGCTGCGGGCCCGCGAACTGCTTCGTGAGTTCTCATCGTTCTATCGTGCCACGCTCGACAACTCGGGATCGCTTATTCCGGTCTCGCGCGAGGTTGCACAGACCAAGCGCTACCTTACCTTTGAGAAGGCCCGCTTTGGCGAGGACCGCGTGCTTGCGACGTTCGATGTGTCCGAGGACGTGGAAGATACGCTGGTGCCGGCGTTCGTGATCCAGCCGATTGTCGAGAACGCCGTACGTCATGGTATGGGCGATGACGACGCCCTGAGGATCGACGTGACCGTTCACCAAGACGGCGAGGATGCAATCTTGATTGCCGTGGCCGATAATGGCGTGGGCATGGATGAGGGTACCGCCGCCAGACTGTTTGACGAGCGTTCTGCCCGTCCCGACGCCAGCTCTCCCCAGGGTGGCGGCGCCGGCGTGGCCATGCACAATATTTCGGAGCGCATCCATCGCTTTTATGGGCCGCACTCCTATACGCGTGTCGAATCGGCGCCGGGCAAGGGCACCAAAGTGCTCCTTCATCTTGATTTGTCAGAGAGCATCTTCGACATTCAAGAGTAAAATAAAAGGCTACGGGCTCAACGTCATGCGACGGATGCCCGGCGTAGTTAGTTGACGAAAGGTTTTATCCCTATGCTGCGTGCGATGATTGTGGATGATGAGGCGCCGGCTCGCTCGGAGCTTCGCTTCCTGCTCGAGCAAACGGGCAAGATCGGCACGATCACGGAGGCGTCGAGCGTCCGCTCCGCCATCGAGATGCTTATGGAAAGTCGCGTGGATGTCGTGTTTCTCGATATCTCGATGCCCGGTGCCTCGGGCCTGCAACTTGCCGAGGCGCTGCATAAGCTCAAAAATCCGCCGGCGATTGTGTTTGTGACTGCGTACAGCGACCATGCGGTCGAGGCATTCGACGTGGATGCCGTCGACTATCTGATGAAGCCGGTCGAGGAAGCTCGCTTGGATCGCGCGATCGAGAAGGTCATGCAACGCGCCAAGCCGGTTACGGACAGCAAGGTGACCATCGAGCGTATCCCGGTGGAAAAGGGCGGCCGCAAGGTGCTCATTCCCGTGGACGACATTCGCTTTATCATGGCCAAGGACGATTACTCCTGCATCTATACCGTCGATGATCGCTTTTTGTCGACGACCTCGCTGGCGCAGTTTGAGGCCAAGCTCTGCGACTTTGGCTTCTTCCGTGTTCACCGCCGCTATATCGTCAACCTGGCGTGCGTCACGGACGTTGAGACGGTGCCCTCGGGCGCCATCCAGCTGGGCATTACGGGCGTCGACGAACGCGTGCCGGTTTCGCGCCGCCGCGTCGTGCCGCTCAAGAAGGCCCTGAGTCTCTAGCACACTGGCCCCGCAGCCCTGTAGACCCATCGTCTGCGGAGCCGTGGGGCCTTTTTTGTATGTATCTGCCGAATCGTTTTTTGCGGAAGGGATCCCATGAACAGTGCAAGCGCCAAGCGCATCGACATCATCTCGGACACCCACGGCTATCTTTCGCCTGCGCTCTTGGATGAGCTTGAGGGCGCAGACCTGATCATCCACGCTGGCGACCTTACGTCGGAGATGGACTACGAGCACCTATGCACCATCGCCCCCGTGCGGGCCGTACTGGGCAACAACGATTACTACCGCGACTACGGCCCCGATGTAGACCGTCTTGCACTCTTTACCTACGAAGGCCTCAAATTCGCCGTAGCCCACTACCGCGAAGACCTTCCGGTGGGATCCGTAGACGTAGCCATCAACGGCCACACCCACGTAACCAAAGAAGCCCAAGTGGGCCGCTGCTTAGTCCTCAACCCGGGCAGCGCCAGCTACCCCAGAGGCACCCGAGGCCCCACCATGGCCAGAATGCTCGTCAAAGACGGCAAGATCATAAGCACCAAGTTTATTGACCTAGATTAACCGCAACAAAACGGGGGATGCACAATGCATCCCCCGTTTTTCTTTAAGCCAAAGGCCGAAATTCAACAAGATCCATCAGACCAACCCCGCCGAGGAGCACGCGGGCTA
Organism: uncultured Collinsella sp.; assembly: GCA_937997605.1. Lineage (GTDB taxonomy): Bacteria > Actinomycetota > Coriobacteriia > Coriobacteriales > Coriobacteriaceae > Collinsella. The sequence goes on from CALLFD010000402.1 coordinate 10,959, forward strand.
GCCGCGCGCGGCGCACGCCCGCAAAACTGGTTGAATAATGTGACGGCAGGGAGGGTCTCCGGGGCTGAGGGCGGGGGTTAAGTTTGTCGCGAGTTCCGCACGCAAAGGAAAGCACTTAATGTGCTTTCCGTCTTGCGCAGGACTGTAGAGCAGCAAACTTAACCCCCGCCCTCAGCCCCGGAGACCCTCCCGGATGGCCCCGAAAAATTTTTTCAAAAAAGTTGTTGCGCGCCGGACAGACTTCTGTGTATACTAATCCCCGCAGCGCACGCGAGCGGAAACAAACGCGAACGTCTGCCTGGGGAGTTAGCTCAGTTTGGTTAGAGCGCCGGCCTGTCACGTCGGAGGTCGCGGGTTCGAGCCCCGTACTTCCCGCCAACGCAATTAAAGCCACGTCTTCGGACGTGGCTTTTTGCGTTTGATGCACTTTGTTTCGATAGAACGATCGCCCTGGCGCATCTTCGCCCAGAATCCCCGCGTCTTCGGGAACGCAAGTAAAATCCAGTAACTATATCTGTCTAAACAACAGCTTTGTTGCGCAACACCTGTTCAACGAGACAGGGGGTTAGGTTATACTAAATTGCACTGTAGGCCGCATCTGATGCATTTCGCTCCAAGCGCGGCACTCAGTGGATATCCTATTTATCATTTGGATGTCCTAGCGGTCATTTAGCGTCTCGACACAAGCTCGGCCCCGGAGCTCGTTCGAGCTGTTCGTATTCCTTGAAAGGGGAAAAATGGACATATCGAGGAAGACTGATTACGCCCTTCGTATGCTGGCGATGCTTGCCGAGGATCCGGAGCGTTTGCTTTCTGTTCGCACCGCTGCCGAAGAGGTCAATGTCCCGTATTCGTTTGCCCGCTCGATTCAGCACGGTTTGGTCCAGGCCGGTATTGTGGAGAGCCTGCGCGGCGTCCACGGTGGCATGCGTCTCAAGGTCAGTCCGGACGATGTCACTATCCGCCAGGTCGTCGAGGCCGTTCAGGGTCCTATGGTTATGAACGATTGCACCGCGCCCGATGGTGACTGTGCGCGCATGGGCACGTGCTGCTATCATCCCCTGTGGGCCGGAGCCCAGGCGTTGATGCGCGACTACCTCGATTCCGTTTCGCTCGGCGACATCGTCGCTCACCGCCAGTTCCCGGCCGTCGATCCCAAGTTCGCCGACCGCGAAGCGTTTCCCGAGTACGCCACCTGCGCGTGCGCTTGCCGGGAGGAATAGCGCCGCATAAGGAGCATAGCCATGATTCAGGACCCCTTTCGTTCGATGATTCGTTCGGAAGGGGTCCTGCGTTATCGCGACCTTCCGTGGCGCCGCACGCGTGACCCGTACATCATTTGGCTTTCCGAGGTCATGCTGCAGCAAACACAGGTGCCACGCGTGGAGACGCGTATGCCGGCGTGGCTCGATCGCTTTCCGACCGTGCAGGCGCTTGCCCAGGCCGCGCCTTCCGATGTTTTGGACGCTTGGCAGGGGATGGGCTACAACCGACGCGCTCTGGCGCTTCACGGGGCCGCTCAACGGGTTGTAGAGGATTGGGGCGGGGAGTTTCCGCGTGAGACGCGTGACTTGGTCGCTCTGCCTGGTATTGGCCCGGCAACGGCGCAGGGTATCCGGTCGTTTGCGTTTGATCTTCCGGGCGTGTATCTGGAGACCAACGTGCGCACGGTCTTTCTGCATCACTTCTTTCCCGATGTACCGGCTGTTCCCGATCGCGAGCTGGTGCCGCTGATTCAGGCGGCCTGTCCGGCGGCCCCCGGTGCGGCGCCCGACGAGATCGCTCCCTTTGCCGTGCCGCTCGATGATGCCGACACGCCGCGCGCGTGGTATTACGCGTTGCTAGATTACGGCGCATATCTAAAAAAGACGTTGCCCAATCCGTCCAGGCGCTCGGCGGGCTATAGCCGTCAGTCCAAGTTTGAGGGCTCGCGTCGCCAAAAGCGCGCCCACATTGTGCGCATGCTGCTGGCGGCGCGCGATGGGCAGCCTGCGGGCATTACGGTTGATGAAGCTGTTACAGGCGTTAACGAGATGGAGACGGCAGCCGGCCGAGAGTCGGTCGAGCGCGAGCTGGTCGCAAGTATTCTTGCCGATCTGGAGCGCGAGGGCTTTTGCCGAGCCGAGGACGATCGTTGGTTGAGTGTGTAGCCCGCTCAAATCTGAAGAACGGGATTGTAAGGTTTAAATTCGCGGCTTGAGGGCATCCTAAAGACGAGGTCGCTCAAAGCCTATGGGCGGCACGTGTTGAAGGGAAGTACACCTATGGATTTTGAGAATTCCCAAACCAAGAAGAACCTCGAGACCGCTTTTGCCGGTGAGTCCCAGGCACACACCAAGTATCGCTACTATGCCTCCAAGGCCAAGAAGGACGGCTACGTTCAGATCTCGAACATCTTTGCCGAGACGGCTGGCAACGAGTCCGAGCACGCCAAACTGTGGTTTAAGTATCTGCACAATGGCGCCGTCCCCGACACCCTGGACAATCTGCGCGATGCCGCCGCAGGAGAGAACTACGAGTGGACCACGATGTACGACGAGTTTGCCAAGACCGCCGAGGAGGAGGGCTTTGTCGAGATCGCCGAGAAGTTCCGTGGTGTCGCCGCCGTCGAGAAGGCCCACGAGGAGCGCTACAACAAACTCGTCGAGCGCATCGAGTCGGGCGAGGTGTTTGAGCGTGAGGGCGTGAAGGTGTGGAAGTGCCTGAACTGCGGGCACCTGCACGTTGGTGCCGAGGCGCCTGAGGTGTGCCCGGTGTGTAACCACCCGAAGGCGTACTTTGAGGAGCAGGTGGTGAACTACTAGCGCTTGGCGCTGGCTGCTGCGGAGCGCAGGGCGGG
>CALLFD010000403.1 GCA_937997605.1 uncultured Collinsella sp.
GGTAGCGCTTAAACCAGACGATGCGGGCAGCGTCGCGCGCAGCCGTTGTGGAGAGATCGGAATCCTTCACAGTCCAAAGAGCCTTTCTAGAAACCTGCAAAAAAGGGACAGGTTTATTTTGGCAGGTTTTATCTGGGGAAACGTTACGGTTCTGTCATCGTTGCCCAGCAAACCACCACAAAGGTGCCTGTTCACTTTTTGGTGGTTAAGCGTCGAGGTAGATGCGCTGGGGCTGGTTGCGGCGACGAGCAAAGATGATGAGCGCCAGGCCCGCGATTACGAGCGGCAGGCTCAGCAGCTGACCCATGGTGATGACGCCGCCCAGCAGATAGCCCAGCTGGGCATCGGGCACGCGCACAAACTCAATGAGGAAGCGGACGATGCCGTAACCCATCACAAAGACGCCCATAAACGTGCCTTGGGGCAGTAGCGGCTTTTTGCGGCTGAGCACCTGCAGAATGCAAAAGAGCACAATACCCTCGAGGAATGCCTCGTAGAGCTGGGAGGGATGGCGCGGCATATCGCCCGCGGTGCCGCCAAAGATCACGCCCCAGGGCAGATCGGTCGGCTTGCCCCACAGCTCGCCGTTGACAAAGTTGGCACAACGGCCCAGGCACAAGGCCAGCGGCGCGCCTATGACGGCAAGGTCTGCCAAAGTCCATGCGTCGAGCTTATACATGCGGCATACGATGATGCCGCCGATAATGCCGCCCACCAAACCGCCGTGGAAGCTCATGCCGCCCTCGTTGGTGGCAAAGATCTCGAGCGGGTGCGCCCAGTAGTAGCCATCACCGTAAAAGACGACGTAGAACAGGCGCGCACCGATAATGAGGCCAAAAACCACGCCGACCACGACACTCGTCAGGTCATCAATCGTGATGTTAAAACCCCAGCGACGCTGCGTGCGGTACATGACAACCGCCGTGAGCAGGGCGCCGACCACATAGGCCAGACCATACCAGTAAATCGTGATAGGCCCCGCCGAAATCGCGACGGGATCAAGCATATGGTAGAAGTCGTTGAGCATGTCGACCCTCCTACTCCCTACATACAAATGCGGCCGCGGGCCTTGCGCTCGCAGCCGCATATTTGGGCGTAACGTCTATGCGGAGTATGCCGTCCGCAGCTTTCGCAGCTTAGAACGGCGCGTACTCGTCGTACAGGTCCTCGGCCTCGCCGGAGGCATTGACCTGCTCAACTCGGGTAACGCCGGGCACATGCTCCTTCAGGATGCGCTCAATACCCATGGACAGGGTCAGCGAGCTCATGGGGCAGCCGGCGCAAGCGCCCTGCAGCTCCAGTTTGACGACGCCCTCGTCGTCAACGCCCACATACTCCATATCGCCGCCATCGGCCTGCAGGTTGGGGCGAATCTCTTCAAGAACCTTCTTAAGCAGCTCTTCGTTAACAGCCACAGGGGCTCCTTTCTCACAATTACGCGGGCGCGCCCGCGGACAGAAGCTATGTTACTACAGCCGTGTACCCGCTCACGAGCCGTCCATGCGCGCAGACGCGACTTTCATGAGTAGTCAATTTGGGACGGGACTCTTTTAACTGCGTTCGTCGTCAGATATCGACAACGCATATTACTGCCGAGCCTGTCCCCCGGTACCAATCTGAACATCGACGATAACCTGGCGGTAGCTGATGCCACAGGAGTCGAGAATGCGGCGGCTGATACGGCCGTCATCGGTGTCGGCGTACTTGTTGTCCAGGTAGACAACCTCGCCCACACCTACCTGCGCCAGGATTTTGGCGCAGTCATGACACGGGAACAGCGTGACGTAGACCGTGGAACCCTCAAGGTCTTTGAGCGAGCCGCGGTAGTTGAGCACGGCGTTGGCTTCGGCATGGACTACGTAGTTATGCTTGTCCTGCAGCGGGTCATCGCTCGTGCCCCACGGGAAAAAGTCGTCGTTGAGTGCCGAGGGCGTACCGTTGTAGCCCACCGAAAGGATGCGGTGGTTGGTGCTGGCGATGCACGCGCCCACCTGCGTGTTGGGATCCTTGCTGCGGCGCTGCGCGGCGATGGCCACGCTCATAAAGAACTCGTCCCAGCTAATGACGTCCAGGCGCTTGCCCGACGTGGTTTGATGAAGATCGTCCGACATGGCAGACACCTCCGAAATCGCAATAGTTTGACCCATTGTAGCAGGTGAAAGGTGGGGCTGTTTCCTCTCCCGCCGACGTCCTCGGCTTTATGCGCGACGAGGCTTTTGGTTGATGTGGTACAGCTCGGCGAGACCCCGCAGCGTCAGTGCGTCGTCTACCGTCAGGCTGTGGCCGACCAACGCCGCGAGCGCCTCGGCATCGTCGCCGGTGATGACAATGGGCACGCTGCCCTCCCCCGCCGCCTTGGTCGCGCGCATCTCGGCAAGCACCATGTCGAGCATGCCGTCGATACGGGCCACCTCGCCCAAGACCACGCCCGAGCGCATGGCCTCACGCGTGTTGCGACCGATCACATGCGTGGGTGCCGAGGGCTCGACCTGCGGCAGGCGCGCCGCAGCGGCCGAAAGCGAGCGGGCGCCAAGGGCCAGACCCGGCGCGATGACGCCGCCGACAAAGGTTCCGCGCGCATCGATGACCTCGATATTGGTCGTCGTGCCCAGGTCAATCACGATGCACGGAGAGCCGTAGACGGCACGGGCCGCCACGGCGTCAGCGATGCGGTCGGGGCCGATCTCCGCTGGGTCATCGTAGTGCACGGGCATGCCGGTCTTGAGGCCCGGCCCCACGGTGAGCACGCGCCCCGTGCAAGTGCGGGAAAGTGCCGCCTTCCACGGGCGCTCGAGCGCCGGCACCACGCAACTCAGCACTGCGGCTGCGGGAACGAGCGCACCCGGCTTGCCCGCATCGGCTGACAGCGCGCCCATGACCTGCGCGAGCCTCATGCGCGCCTCGTCGGCCGTGATGCTCGGCGGCGTCGTGATCTCGCACGTCGCAAGCGGGCATTCCTGTGCCGCGGCCGAATCCTCGGCAAACAGGCCAAAGCGAATGAACGTGTTGCCCACGTCGACCGTCAATATGTATGCGCAGCCATTAAGCATCGTCGGCGCTCCTTTCGTCTGCCCAGCAGTATATCGCCTACCTAAACCAGTCATCCCAAAATGACTAGCTTGCGGCTATACTGATGCGCGGTCGTACGCGAGCTCACGCGTCGGCCCTTGGTAACCCGACTTCCCGCGCCGTATCCGTAGCGGCGCTCCCGGGGGAAGCGGATATACGCAAAGGAGTTCTATATGAGCAATCCCTCGAACCGCACCTCGATGCGCGGTCAACTCACGCTGCGCGGCGTCGTCATCGGCGTCCTTGGCTGCGTGATCATCACGGCAAGCTCGGCCTACACGGCCCTCAAGATGGGCGCCCTCCCCTGGCCAATCATTTTCGCTGCCGTCATTTCACTGTTCTTCCTTAAGCTCATGGGTAACGCCAGCCTCAACGAGGCCAACGTTACCCACACCATCATGTCCGCTGGCGCCATGGTCGCCGGCGGCCTGGCGTTTACCATCCCGGGCGCCTGGATGCTGGGCTATGCCGACCAGATCAGCTGGCTCGACATGTTTATCGTGGCGCTCGCCGGCACCATCTTGGGCCTTCTGGCGACAGCGCTCATCCACCGTCACTTTATCGTGGACGCCGCGCTGGAGTTCCCCACCGGCAACGCCGCAGCTCAGACCCTGCGCGCCACCGAGGCCGGCGGCAAGACCGGCAAGCAGCTCTTTGGCTCCATGGCCATCGCAGGCATCTACAGCGTGCTTCGCGACGCCCTGGGCGTGGTGCCCAGCATGCTGTGCACGCTCAATATCCCCGGCGTGACCTTTGCCATCTACAACTCGCCCATGTTGCTGTCCATTGGCTTTTTGGTGGGCTTCGCCCCCGTCGCGTTCTGGTTTGCCGGCGCGCTGCTGGGCAACTTTGGCATCATCGTTGGCGGCACCGCTGCCGGCCTGTTCGATATTGCGACCGCACAGGGTATCGTCAAGTCCCTCGGTATGGGTCTTATGATGGGCTTTGGCGTCGCCGTCGTCCTTAAAGACATCCTGCCGCAGGTCGCCGGTATCGTCCGCGGTCTTGCCGCCGACAGCTCCACCGACACCGACGAGCAGTCGCTCATCTCGGGCTCCCTTAAGCTCGACGCCGGCATCATCGGCCTGGGCGCTGCCGCCATCGCCGTGATCGTAGCCATCGCGCTCGACCTCGGTCCCGTCCCGGCCGTCATCGTCACGCTGTTCACCTTTGTCACCACCATCATGAGCGCGCAGAGCTGCGGCCAGACGGGTATCGACCCCATGGAGATCTTTGGCCTCATCGTCATGCTCATCGTGGCAGCCTTCGCGCAGCTCGCGCAGGTCAAGCTGTTCTTTATCGCCGGCATCGTGGCCGTGGCGTGCGGCCTTGCGGGCGACGTCATGAACGACTTTAAGGCCGG
>CALLFD010000404.1 GCA_937997605.1 uncultured Collinsella sp.
GACTGTGACTGGAGTTCAGACGTGTGCTCTTCCGATCTTCATAACGAAAACTAAGCGGCGACTTCGGTGCTCTTGTTCTCGTCGATAAAGAAGCGCTTGTACCAGATGAGGAACGTCAGCGTGGTATAGATCTTGCGCTGGTTGAGCGCGCGGCCCTCAAAGTGATCGTCGAGCAGTTTCATGAGCGCATCGGTGTCAAAGAAATCAGCAGCCCACGGTGCGGTGAAGTATTCCTTTACGTAGTCGTAGTACTTTTGCTCGCGCAGCCAGAACTTGACCGGTACGGGGAAGCCCACCTTCTTGCGCGTTGCCCACTCGTCGGGCAGCGTGCGGTTAGCGGCGTGACGCAGGACGAGCTTGCAGCCTTCTTCGTTAACGCGGTAGTTGGCGGGAATGTGCTCTGCAAACTCCATGACCTTCTTGTCCAGGAACGGGACGCGAAGCTCCAGAGAATGCGCCATGCACATCTTGTCGGCCTTGAGCAGAATGTCGCCCGGCAGCCACATGTTCATATCCAGATACTGTTTCTTGGAAAGCTCGCAGCAGTTGGGAACCTGCTTGTAGTACTCGGCGCACATCTCGGCGGCGTTCTTGCCGGTGTCATAAGCGGGCTTGAGCACCTCGTCGACCTCGGAGGGATCGAACACCTTTGCCTGACCCACATACCAGCGCTCGGGAACCTCGGCGCATTTCGTCAGGAAGTTGTGGCCCTTAAAGTAGGGGAGATGCTGAACGAGTGAGCCCAGGGCGCGACGTACACCGAGCGGCACGCGCTTCTTAAAGGTGCGCATCTCGGGGGTGTCCTCGTACCACTCATAGCCGGCAAACAGCTCGTCGGCACCCTCGCCCGAAAGGACAACGGTGACCTCCTTGGAAGCCATCTGCGCCAGATAGTACAGCGGCACGCTGGACAGGTTCGATTGCGGCTCGTCCATGTGGTACTGGATATCGGGCAGTGCATCAAAGAACTCGTCGGCGGTGATCATCTTGCGCACGTTCTTGATGCCCAGCTTGTCGGAAAGCTCGGCGGCGTAGTTGGTCTCGTTGAAGTTCTTGTAATCGAAGCCGACAGAATACGTGGTGTCGGGCATGAGACAGGCGGCAATGTAGCTGGAGTCCACACCGCCAGAAAGGAACGAGCCCACCTTAACATCGGCAATTCGGTGCGCAGCGACGCTTTCGTGCACGACCTTGTCGCACTCGTCCACGTACTCCTCGAAGGTCTTGGAGTTGTCGTCGGTGAAGTCACAGCTCCAGTAACGCTTGATGTCCATGGTGTTGGTCGTCAGGTCATACGTAAAGCAATGCGCCGGGGCAAGCTTGAACACGCCCTTAAAGAAGGTCTCCTCCGTGGCGGGGAATTGCAGCGTCAGGTAGGGGCGCAGCGCGTCGTGGTTGACAGCCTTCTCAAACTTGGGATGGTCCAGGAAGCTCTTGATCTCGGAGCCAAACAGCAGCGAGCCATCGGATGCCTGGTAGTAATAGAACGGCTTGATACCAAAGATGTCACGAGCACCAAAGAGTTTGTTCTTGTTCTGGTCGTGAATCACGAACGCGTACATGCCGCGAAGACGGTTGACCAGGTCCTCGCCCCACTCCTCGTAACCGTGTACCAGGACTTCGGTATCAGCGTTGCAGTGGAAGGCGTAGCCGGCCGCCTCCAGCTCGGCGCGAAGCTCCTGGAAGTTGTAGATCTCTCCGTTGAAGACAATCGTGACCTTGCCGTCGTCGCTCGACATGGGCTGGGCTCCAGCTTCGGAAAGATCGAGAATCGAAAGACGACGAAAACCAAGGGCAACGTTGTCGACGATATGCTGGCCGCCCATATCGGGACCACGGTGGATGATGCGATTCATCATGGCCGTGAGAACCAGCTCACTCTGTTCATCTGTACCGGTAAAACCGACAAAACCGCACATGCAAGATCCTTTCTGCTGACGGCTCAGGTGTACTGCCGCAAGGATTGCGGCAGCTGATGTCAAATAATCTTTACTATCATGCCAATCTTTTGTTTCGTGATAGGGCATAAGCGCCGAGCGAACCGAAAAAACCACGTCCCGATCTTCAGGCGAAGCGGCGGGACGTGGTTGCGAACGCTATGTTAAAGAACAGCACCCAGATTTCCTTGGTTTTACACGGGGTGAACACTGTTGCCATTTATTAGACCACGGCACAGTCCATGCAATTTTTTAGAAGGCTGTGATGCGCGCAAGGTCAGGTGGCATATTAGGATGGTTGATAATACAGAATGTTTCATCGTTTCTGCCGCGGGACGTCTTCTGCCCTTTAAGGCTGAATTTAGCGAGAGAGGTCTTTGTATGTCGAGTCCGACACAAGAGAAGCTAACTCTGATGCGCTATATAGAGTTGCTCGAGGAAGATGACCTTGTTGTTTCCAGACCGAGCGCTTCGTGCGACCAGCGCATTGAGTTTGCGACTGATGACTCGCGCCAGGTGCGTCCGGGCACGTTGTTTGTCTGCAAAGGCCGTGCGTTTAAGCGCGAGTACCTGCTTTCGGCAATCGCCGATGGCGCCGTGGCCTACGTTTCCGAGGTCGATTACGATGTTGATCTTCCCGCGGTGATTGTGAGCGATATTCGTCGCACGCTCGCCGTGGTGGCAGATGCCTTTTATGGGCACCCGTCGGGTAAGGTGAAGGTCTGCGCCTTTACAGGCACCAAGGGCAAGTCGACCTGCAGCTTTTATCTGCGCGGCATCCTCGCCAACGAGGCCAAGCTTACGGGCTGTCATCGACCCGCTCTTAATACGGGCATTGAGTTCGACGACGGCATCGAGACGGGCCCTTCCAAGCTGACGACCCCCGAATCCTTCCTGCTGCAGTCTCGCATCGCACATGCTGCGGAGGCGGGTGCCCCGTGGCTGGTTATGGAGACATCGAGTCAGGGCCTCAAATACGAGCGCACGGGCAAGATTGACTTTGAAGTCGGCGCCTTTACCAATATCGGCGAGGATCACATTTCGCCGATTGAGCATCCGACGCTCGAGGATTACTTTGCCAGCAAGCTCAAAATCTTCTCGCAGAGCCGTTTTGCCGTGGTCAATCTCGATATGGATAAGGTCGATCGCGTGCTCGAGGCGGCATCTCGTTGCGAACGTACGGTGACGTTCTCCCTGACCGACGAGCGTGCCGACGTGCTTGCGCTGGCGATTCGCAATGGCGACTGCGGCGTGGTGGCAACGGTGCGCACGCCCCGTTTTACGCGTGACATTGTGATTCCCACGCCGGTTAAGTTCAATGTGTCCAACGCGCTTGCCGCTATTGCCTGCGCCGAGGCCCTGGGCATTTCCGAAGAGGGTATCGTCCATGGCTTTGAGGGCGTCTTCGTTCCCGGTCGTATGGAGCTCTATCCGTCCGTATCGGGCAAAATCCTGGGCATCGTCGATTTTGCACATAACGGCATGAGCCTCGAGACACTCCTGCGCGACTTGCGCGAGAACTATCCCGAGCGCGAGCTGGCGGTTGTATTTGGCGCTACGGGCGGTAAGGGTGTTGATCGACGCACCACGATGGGCATCGCCGCTGGCAAGTATGCCGACCGAATCGTGATTACCGAGGATGACCCCGGCCCCGAGGATGTCGAGGACATCTGCGCCGAGATCGCGCGCAACGTTCAAGCGCAGGGAAATGATAACTGGCAAATCGTGACTGATCGCGTTGCCGCTATCGAGACTGCCGTGCGCGAAACTGTCCGTCCTGCCGTGGTCATCGTGACCGGTAAGGGCGAGGAAGAGTGTATGCTGCGCAAGAACGGACCCGAGCCTTGTGAGCGCGACGGTTCGATTCTCAAGCGCACCCTTGCGGCGTACGACGCCTAGACCAGCCCCTTCTACGTAAACGGAGTAACCATGTCCCACAATACCCTGCCGACCGTCGCTG
>CALLFD010000405.1 GCA_937997605.1 uncultured Collinsella sp.
AAATGCTCGCCGACGGCCGCGTCCACGTGCTGGAGAGCGGCAAGGTCGCAATTGATGCGGCGCGTTAGTCGCTGGTTCGTGTTGGCGGTTAAGCGTTAGAGGTGCGCTTAACCGCCATTTTTTATGCATTGCGATCTACGTTGTTTGAGGCAAACAATCGCTACAGCTTGATGTTCATAGTTCAATTGCTTCGCCCCGAGGCGCGATTCGGCAAGAGATTAATTTAGCCTAATAGAGCCATTTGCTCTTCTTTATGCTCGGGATACGCTGGACCATAATCAAATGATAATGCGCTAAATAACCTTATGCGGATAATCAAATTATGTTTTGTACGGGTGTCGTCTGTTGGGATCAAAGATGGGTGCACAAATTTTTTCGAGAAGAACAGCAATTAAAATGGCCGTTGCGGCGGCTTCTGTCCCGCTGATTGGTCTAGTTGGATGTGGCGAGAAGTCGATTGTTGGAACTTGGGCAAACGACGATGGAGACGAAATTCTCCAATTTGATGAGAATGGTGATTGTTCGGTTCCTTTTACCTATAACGGTGCATGGCTGGAAAGCTGCGATCGCTATGCGATTCAAGAAGACAAGACATTGGTTCTAAGTAGCAGTCAAGGAAATATCAGCTCTCAACATTGGAAGAAAGCCAGCAGCAAAGAGGAAGCTGAAGAGGCGGATGATAGGCTCTATTTTCTCAATGGGGATGAGCTTGTTATCAACAACGAAACGTATACGAGAGAATAAGAGCTAAGACACGCCGACCGTGTGAAGATGGGGAATGCCATAGATGAATGCCGTGCCGGGCTCGTGACAAACATCATTGTCACGAGCCCGGCACACATCAAAGTAAAAATTGTCCACCAGCCCGCATCCTCTTTTTGCTCAGATTGAGCCGTTTGCTGCTGGTGCGATTGTTGCGCAGATGCCGATCGCGTCCGATGCTGACTTCGCACGCGAGACAGGGTTACCGGAGTCATTCCTAAAAACGATGCTATATGCCTATGGGGAATAGCATCGATCAGCCCAGGATATTCCCTCAGAAACTATTCGTATCGATTCTTTGTGCTGAGGCGCCTGATGGCGTTTTCGGCTTTCCAGTGATTGTGTCATGCACTCTCAAGCAACGAATTATAAATGGACAAAAATTGAGGGGCACTTTCTGCTGCTCTGTAGAAATCCGAAATTTTAAGCTTAATGAGATTGCAATCCGTTATAGCTTCGAAACATTCAGGAGAGAGCGTTGTTGCGTCTGCGCTTGTCATAACCGGAGTGCCGGGAACGAAGACGAGACGATCGGTTACTTCATCTCCGTCGGCTGAGAGGCCATGCGCTCCGGCTATGCCCTTTTCTAATAAATAAAAAAAGTTTGCTTCTGGCCGAAATCAGTTATTTCCAATCCTTTTTCGCGGGCAGCTTGTGGAGCTTCAAAGCGGTTCTCCTGTCGACAATTATGGCGCTTCGACTGCGGTCTGTCGCAGGGGCGTTATCAAATGCTAATGCGTGTTTGTTGCCAGTGTGGATAATCAAGTCTGCCTAAATAATTCCGTGTTTGATTTCGAACCCAAACGAGGGCTATGGCATTAAAGACACCATGTTTTCTAGAGATTTGCACGGTGGGGGCCATATCGATTGCGAGATTTGAAGGGTTAATTGTCTCGGTGGAGGATGGGGCTAATGAAACCAAAAAAGGAAACCGTTGCATTACTGTCACTTGGCTTGGGCCTCTTCGCGCTGGTCTACGGGCTTATAACAAAAGCGATGCTATCTCATCGTTATACGTTTAAAGCTCCTCTTACCAGCACGGAGCTTTCAGTTTTGGCAATTATTGGAATCGGATTTGTTTTACTGATTGCTGGCGCGCTTCTATTTATAAGCGTGCGCTATACATCCAAGAATGTTGTTGATATTGATTCGACACGGAACAAAGGCAAAGTATGTCCTTATTGCCAAACTCGAATCATAGGAGATGTAAAACACTGTCCGAACTGTGGTCAAGAGTTGGGTCAATAAGAAGGGGCTTGAGATGCCGAGGACAACGGTAACGATTTGCACGCACGGTCAAATTGATACGCCAAGAGTCTTAGAGATCTGGAAGAGCATCATTGAAGGCGCCGGTTTTCAACAGAAACTAATTAAGGGTGAACCTTGTTGGTCGAAGGGCGACGGCGTACTGATGCTGCAGCGTAATTTTACGATTGCTTTTGGCGAAAGGGAAATTGTGCTTGAGGGATGGATGGGCGATGCTCTTCTGGGTGAGTCCGATTTAACGGGCGTTAACGGGTGGATGCAAAAGAAAAAGATGAAAGGGCTTCTGTCCCAAGCGGAGGGTGCAATCAGGAGCATAGTCTAGGCTGCATTAGATAGCGATATGGCGTTTATTGATGACTGGAACGCATAGCGGGGCCATAAATAAATAAGGATTCTGGTAGCCGGGTGCCCGATTTAATTTGGACACCCGGTTATTTCGTTTATCTTGCCAACAAGCTTTAAGTCAACGATGTTCGGCCACCATTGGCTTCTGGAACGATTTAGGTTAAGTGGCAAGTGTGGATGTTAAAGGCAAAGCGAAGGATATGAATATGTCACCGTCTTCGATTGGCCGCGATTCATCTTAGCTTGATGCGGGCAAGCAATTTTTGTCGCGAGTGACGTCAGGGCATGGCTTTTTTATTGCGTGATGCCAAGATGGATCGGATCCAAGAAACGTTGGATGACATTAAATACTGGGAAATTCGGAACGGAGGCCGCAAGTAGCTGTGTCGAGATTGCGCGGTTGAAACGAAAGGCCTTAATGCGTGGCGCAAGACAGATGATGTCACTGTGCCGTAGCGACATGTTATGTCTGCTGAGGTGCTGCATGTTGGGGGACCAGACCGCCATCGCCTTTTGCGACAATGGCTGGTTAGTAATTGATTGCGATAGTTAACAGGCGGGCTATGAGGAGGATATATGCCACTGCTGCCAGTTGATCATGAGCCATTCCATCTTGATGCAGGTGAACGATCCACACCGCGCATTGAGTTGATTTATGATCTTGAAGAAGAAGCGCGAAGACTTGAAGATGACTATCAGGTTCAAGTGGATGCGTTATGCGACGATATCGTTAAAAGCGAGGGCGAAGATGAAATACGGTCGAGTATCGAGCATCGAATCGGCATGCTGATAAACATCAAAGAGAGCCAGCGCCTCTGCTATGCCCAAATTGAAGATTTGGTGCCAAGACGTCATCCTTGTCCGGTCCCTCCAATGAAAAAACGTCCCAATTGCTGCGATGAGATCGAGTGCCAATGCTGCGGTACAAAAAACGAGATAGATGCTCAATTCTGTAAAGTATGCGCTAGCCCTATTGATATGGGCGACATATGGCGTTATTGCAAGAAGTGTAGGGTTGCACACAGTAGAGAGATTAACTTTTGTCCTGAATGCGGCTCAGCAATAACCGTCGAGATAAAACGTAAAAGGAAATAGCGTTTCGCTACTATATGTTTGCCCTTACGCGCGAAAGCGTGATCGGCGACATACCCAAAAATGATGAGATGCGCGAATGGGGGACCCTATCGATAACCTCCGGATACTCTTCGAGGAACCATTTGTAGCGGTCGCGAGCCGGCAGCAGCCTAAGCGCGGATTCGGTTTTATAATGATCGTGCCAAGCTCTTGATAGATATCGGTTGATGAGAGTAGCAAGTCCTGGATTGTATTGGGCTTTATTTTGAACATCGCTTATCTTAAGAAGAACGAGCGTGCAGTCTGTTAAAGCTTCAATATAAGTCGGGGATGGAATGTCAAACTCGGGGCTAGGCATTACAGGCATGCCCGGTTCCGCCATTATGCAGTCAGTTATTTCCGAACCATCGCTTTGTAGGGAATACGAACAGGTTACCCCCTGTTTTAAAAGGTAAAACCATTTTTGTTGGGTACCCATTTCAAGGATAATTTCCCTTTTTTGAAATTGCTGGATTGAAGCCATTGCCACTAGCTCGGCTAATAGGTTTTGGTTGTCGCACGGGGCGTACTGACAGAAAAAATCCGGATCTAGGGACATGGAATCGCTCCAACGGGCACATATCTGTGTTTCGTCAAGAGGATTTGAGCAAAAAGAGCGTCGGAAATTGAGCAGCCCG
>CALLFD010000406.1 GCA_937997605.1 uncultured Collinsella sp.
ATCTTGCAGCGGCCGGCATCGGGCAGGCCCACGCCCACGCCGGCGTTCTTCATGGCGCAGGCGATACCGGCGTGTCCGGGATGCGCGTAGTAGGCATCCTTGACCTCGAGCAGCGTCTCCTTCAGTGCCGTGGAGCAATCGGCAATCTGGCCGTTGGGCAAAACCTCGCCCGGCTCGATGGCGTTACGGTAGCGGATCTCCCACGGATCCAGGCCGACCTTCTCGGCCAGCAGGTCGATCAGGCTCTCGAGCGCAAACTCGGACTGGCAAACGCCAAAGCCGCGGTACGCACCGGCGGGCGGGTTGTTGGTGTAGTAGCCAAAACCGCGAATGTCGGTGTTCTGGTACTTGTAGGGACCGACGGCATGCGTACAGGCGCGCTCGAGCACCGGGCCGCACAGCGACGCGTAGGCGCCGGTGTCAAAGTTGATCTCGCAATCCAGGCCGGTAAAGTTGCCCTCGGCGTCGCAGCCCAGTGTAAAGGTGCCGTCCATGGCGTGACGCTTGGGATGGAAAGCGAGCGACTCGGCACGCGTGAGCTTACACTTCACAGGACGCTGGAACTTATATGCGGCGAGCGCGGCCAAGTGCTGGATGGACACGTCCTCCTTGCCGCCAAAGCCGCCACCCACGAGCATGGTCTCGACGACCACGCGCTCGGGCTCGCTATCCCAGCCAAACATGTGGGCACACTCTTTGCGCGTGTCGTAGGCGCCCTGGTCGGTCGACTGCACCTTGACGCCATTCTTGTACGGGAAGGCAACGGCGCACTCGGGCTCCAAGAAGGCATGCTCGGTAAAGGGCGTGGTAAAGCGCTGCGTCACGGTAAACGCGCTCTCTGCCAGCGCCTTGGCGGCGTCACCGCGCGTCACGTGACGGCTCTGGCACACGTTGTCCTTGAGCTCCACCGTGTTGCCAAAGGCAAAGAAGCTGTCGTGCAGGCGCGGGGCATCGGCGGCCCTGGCCTCGGCAATGTTGCGCACGGGCTCCAGCGGCTCGTAATCGATCTTTACGAGCTTCTTGGCCTTCTCGAGCGTCGCCTCGTCCTCGGCAACCACCAGCACGATGGCATCGCCCACGCAGCGGGTGATGTCGCCCTGGGCGATCATGACGTCCCAGTCCTGGATAAGGTGGCCGACCTGGTTGACCGGCACGTCCTCGGCGCGCAG
>CALLFD010000407.1 GCA_937997605.1 uncultured Collinsella sp.
TGGAACCCATGGCGCCCAGAGCGAGCAGCAGCCAGTCGTGGCGCGCAAAGAGCACGGGGGCTTTCTCGCCCGCTCGCTCGACATTGGCATCACGACGGGGCAAGCCACATGCCACGAGCTTAACGGTCTGTACCAGCAGCACCAAGAACGCATCGGCAAAGAGCACGTCTTTGGTGAGCAGCGCCGCGTAGTTAGAGAACATCGGCATAAACGCAAAGAACAGCAGGATCGCACCGCGAACCGGCAGGCTCACGCCCAGTTTGCGCAGCGATGAAATGGAATAGGCCATGCAGGCGGCCGTAATGACAAATTGAGCGCAGGTATAGATGATGAGGCCCGCGTTAGCGCTGTTGAACATCGAAAGCCCCAGCTGAACGCACGAGCCGATAATGGCCGTGTGCACTACGGGATGATGCCCGTTGAGCAACACATTAGGATTGAGCAGACGCAAGTAGTCGCTCGTGCCGTTGGGATAGTTGAACCACTGGCGAATCTGCGCGCCCGTATCTCCCATAAAAAGGCCAGGCAGCGAAGCGATGAGCGTGGGCGCCCAGGCGATCATAAGCACCAGGAAGGGCCCGGCAAAGGGATGGACCGAGAGCACGGCGTGAGTCACACGCCATACGCGGCCAAAGTGCACCTCGGAAAACGGAATGCGCCGAGTGCTCAGCCAATCTAGACACTCAAAGGCAAGGTAGAAGGCAACGACCGCCAAGAGCATCCAGCCCGCGCCGCCAATCCAGGCGCAGATGATGCGAGCTTTGTCGCCAAGGACAATCTCGGCCGAGTCGGTGAGGTCGTAGCTGCGGCCGAACACCATGCAGATGGCGAAGAACAGCGACGGCAGAATGATCGATGGACGCCAGGTGTCGCCACGGCCAAAGAACACGTAGCGAAACGGCAAGGTGAGCAGGCAGGCAAGTGCAAGCAGCATGA
Organism: uncultured Collinsella sp.; assembly: GCA_937997605.1. Classification (GTDB taxonomy): domain Bacteria; phylum Actinomycetota; class Coriobacteriia; order Coriobacteriales; family Coriobacteriaceae; genus Collinsella. The sequence continues at coordinate 937 of CALLFD010000407.1, forward strand.
CCGCGTCGGTATGGCCGGCAAACGAGAGGAGCACCTCGTAGCACACGTACAGCATGCCCGAGGCTTTGGGGTCAATCGCCAAGACTGCGTTGCTCGACACCGGGGAGGGGTCGATGGAAAACGCCGTGGTCGCCAACAGCGCGAGCAAAAATGCGATGAGCGTCTGCTTGGCGGGGTAGCGCTTAAACCAGACGATGCGGGCAGCGTCGCGCGCAGCCGTTGTGGAGAG
>CALLFD010000408.1 GCA_937997605.1 uncultured Collinsella sp.
GAGCACCATTATGCCTCGGTGCGTGTGGGGGAGGGCTCGTTGGAGGTTGCCGGCGATACCTGCTTTGACGTTGTTGTTGACGGTGTCGACGGCGCGTTTACCGCGACCGTTGATGGCGAGCTGAAGCTGGCGTTTGTGCCCGCCAATGGCGAGCTGCCCGCGCGCTTTGAGATGCGATTTACCGATGAGGGTCGCGCTTCTGCCGGCTGTGGTCGCACCGTGCGCTGGGAGCCCGTCGACGAGGTTCGTAACGTGCGCATTGTTGGCGATGTCTCGTCGGTCGAGGTGTTTGTGAACGATGGCTCGCTCGTGTTTTCGACGCGCATCTATCCCGAGGCCTATGGCGTGACCGTTGATGCTCCGGGCGCGAATGTGACCTACCACGCGCTCAACATCTAGGCGATTCGTCGCATATCGGCGCTATACTGCAGCCGTTGCCCACGATGCGGGAAACATCCGCATCGTGGGTTTTTGCTTATGAAGGGATGGTGCCGTGTGGGCGTACAGCAGCTAGAAGAGGCTTGGGCTTTGAGGACCGGCGCGCGTGAGGCGCAGTTGCTTGCGGCCCCGCATGTGCCGGCAGGGCTGTCGCAGCTGGGGATCGTGCGTCCCTGCGACCGCCTGGTGGCCTTTGCGGACGACTTTGTCGATGCGTTTGCGAGCGGCTTTGATTGCTGCGATGTCGCGCTGGTGGGCTCGCCGTCCGCCGAGGCGTTTGCCGCTGCGTCCGAGGGCTTTGATGCTTCGTTTGATGCCGAGGGGCCGCACCTGTGGTGGTTCGTTAACTCCATCGGCGGGTTTGGTCTGCGTGTGCCCGATCTGCGCGCTCTGGGCCGCGCTGCTCGTGAGGCCCACGCGCTGTTTGTGGTGGATAACACGGTGGCGTCGGCTTTTGGCTGCGATTCGCTGCGGCTGGGTGCCGCGCTGTCGCTCGAGGCGCTCGATCGCGTTTGCGCCGGTGATGCTCCGCGCAAGTTGGTTGCCGTATCGGTCACGCGCTCGCAGCTCAAGCGCCATCGTGTGGATGCCGCGGCCGAGTGCGCGCATGCCCTGCTTGAGGGCCGTGGCTTGGCCAAGCTTGATATGCCTGCTGAGGAGGCCGGTGTACTGGAGCGCGGGCTGGACTCGCTCGATGTCCGCATGCAGGCGCATTTTGACCGCGCCCGTGCGCTGGCCGAGTATCTGGCGGCTAACGAGATGGTGCACGACGTGCGCTATCCCGGGCTGAGCTCGCATCCCGACCATGCGATCGCAACGGGAATCCTCGAGCATGGCTTTGGTCCGGCAGTTGAGTTTGACCTTATCGAGCGTAGCGCGGGAGAGCTGTTCGACGCTTTGCCGGGGGAGTTTCGCACATCGCCTGCCGG
>CALLFD010000409.1 GCA_937997605.1 uncultured Collinsella sp.
GACATGGGTCGTCAGCTGGCACATGAGGAGCCCGTCGAGGCCGACCTGGTCATCGGCGTGCCCGACTCCGGCCTGCCGCCCGCGGAGGGGTATTCGCACGAGAGCGGTATTCCCTTTGGCGAGGGCCTCATCAAGAACCGCTACGTGGGCCGTACGTTTATCGAGCCTACGCAGGAGTTGCGCGCCATGGGCGTGCGTATGAAACTCAACCCGCTGCGCGACAACATCGAGGGCAAGCGCCTGGTTGTCATCGACGACTCCATCGTGCGCGGCACCACCATGGTGCAGCTCGTCAAGATGCTGCGCAACGCCGGCGCCAAGGAGATTCATATCCGCATCAACTCGCCCGAGGTCATCTGGCCGTGCTTCTACGGCATCGATACCGACGTGCAGTCGCAGCTTATCAGCGCCAACAAGACGGTCGACGAGATTTGCGAGTACATCGGCGCCGATTCGCTGGCCTTCCTTTCGGTCGAGGGCCTGCTGAAGGTCATGCCCAAGGGCGGCTACTGCGATGCGTGCTTTACCGGCCGCTACCCCGTGGCGATTCCCGAGAGCTTTGGCCGCGATAAGTTTATGGAGGGCTTTAAGCCCCGCAACCTGGATAAGCCGCTGCACTTTGACGACGACGCCGTGGTCGAGAAATACGACGACCGCAGCTGGGAAGAGAAGCACGGCGAGGCCTAAAACCTGCCATTTAGGGACAGGTTTATTTTGGTAGGTTTTACCTGCTGTTTTATTGATATGACGGCGTGTGCTGTTATGGCGCGCGCCGAAATGAACACAACTATGAGCACCGTTTGGCGCCCGCGCGGCGCCACGGTAGTGGGAGAGGAAGGCTCAGATGAGCGACAGCAAGCATGTGACGTACGAGGACGCCGGCGTCGATACCGCCGAGGGCGGCCGCGCCGTCGACGCTATTAAGCAGATGGTCAAGGACACCAACCGCCCCGAGGTTATCGGCGGCATCGGTGGCTTTGGTGGCCTGTTCTCGGCCGCCGCGCTTAAGGATATGGAAGATCCGATTCTGATTAGCGGTACCGACGGCGTGGGCACCAAGCTCGTGCTCGCCCAGATCATGGACCGTCACGAGACGGTGGGCCAGGACCTGGTCGCTATGTGCGTCAACGACATTTTGGCTTCGGGCGCCGAGCCGCTGTTCTTCCTGGACTACGTTGCCATCGGCCACATCGAGGCCGAGCACATGGCAAAGATCATCAAGGGTGTGGCCGACGGCTGCAAGCTCGCGGGCTGCGCGCTCGTGGGCGGCGAGATGGCCGAGCACCCGGGCGTCATGGCTCCGTCCGACTACGACCTCGCCGGCTTTACCGTGGGCGTCGTCGATCGTCCCAAGATGCTCGACCCCGCGAATGTCCGTCCCGGCGACGTGATCCTGGGCCTGCCTTCCACCGGTGTGCACTCCAACGGCTACTCGCTCGTGCGCAAGGTCATTGGCGTCGACGGCATTAAGCCGGGCACGCCCGAGGCCGCCGCTAAGGCCGAGGAGCTGAGCCGTCCGCTCGAGGAGCTCGGCGGCGCATCGCTGGCAGACGCCCTGTTGGCCCCCACGCGCATCTATGTCAAGCCGATTCTGGAGCTGCTGCGCGGTGGCGCTCCGGTGCACGCCATCGCCCACATCACCGGCGGCGGCATCACCGAGAACCTCAACCGCGCGCTCGCCGACGACGTCGACGCCGTGGTCACCCGCAACGGTGCCGAGATGGGCTGGGACGTTCCGCCCGTCATCACCTACGTGTCGCGCCAGGCCGAGCTCGCGCCCAACGAGGCATGCAAGACCTTCAACATGGGCGTTGGCCTGTGCCTGATCGTCGCCCCCGAGGACGAGGCTGCCGTGACCGAGGCCCTGGTCGCGCTGGGCGAGAAGCCGTTCCGCGTGGGCGAGTGCGTCGAGGGTTCCGGTAAGGT
>CALLFD010000410.1 GCA_937997605.1 uncultured Collinsella sp.
TACGGCCCCATCCTGCAGGGCATCGCCAAGCCGGTCAACGACCTTTCGCGCGGCTGCTCTGCCGACGACATCGTGGGTGTCGTGGCCATCACCGCCGTCCAGGCTCAGATGGCTGAGTAGCGAACATATCCCCTCGGGACCCTACAGGGTAAAGCTCTGAAAACGTCCTCGGACATGCATGAAACCCCCGCTGCGCACTTCGTGCGGCGGGGGTTTCATGCGTCCTGCGGAATATTTTCAGAGCTTTACCCTGTAGGGTCCCTGCCGCCACGTAGCAATCAGGGAATCCGGGGTGGACGGCGGCTTGGCTACGAGCTGGCGCTGAAAATCTGAATGGATGGGTGCCGTTGCTGGGAGCGCAGGCGTTGCTGATGATGGTCACTTTGGAGATTGAAAGGCCGGTGGGCTTCGGCGGTTGTTGTGCCGGAAACTACATCCCAGTTTGGAGGCGGATTGTGGGATGTGGCTTCCGCTTGGGGCCTGTTTGGGAAACTTTGGGACGGAATATTGCTTTATTGTGGGTCGCACTTTCCGCAACGTGCCTCAACCGGAAAGCGTGTCCCAGTATTTGCGCTCGAAATGGGATGGAGTTTCCGCCGTCCACCTGCTAGCAAAAAGGCCTCCGGAGCTGTTGCTCTGGAGGCCTTTCGTTTACTTGCAAATGCGCGCGTTAGTTGTTCTTGGTCAGGCGCTCGACGTCGTGGGCGATCATGTATTCCTCGTCGGTGGGGATGACCATAACCGTGACGGAAGAGCCGGCGGCGCTGATGACCTGTGGGCCGTTGCCCACGGCCTCGCGGTTCTTGTTGTTGTCGATGCGCACGCCCAACCACTCAAAGCAGTCGCAGAAGGCCTTGCGGATCGACCAGTCGTTCTCGCCGATGCCGGCGGTAAAGGTAATGGTGTCCACGCCCGCCATGGAAGCGATCATGGAACCGGCCTGCTGCATGGCCTTATAGGCGAACATATCGAAGGCGAGCAGGCAGCGCTCGTCGCCCTCGGAGGCGCGCGTGCGGATGTCGCGGGCGTCGTTGGAGATGCCCGAGATGGCAAGCAGACCAGACTGCTTGTTCATCATGTCATCGACTTCCTGGTAGCTGTAGCCGCCCTCGCGCTGCAGGTAGCACACGGTGGCCGGGTCGATGGAACCACAACGGGTGCCCATCATCAGGCCATCGAGCGGCGTGAGACCCATCGTGGTGTCGCGGCACACGCCGTCCTCGATAGCAGCGAGCGAAGCACCGTTGCCCAGATGGCACGAAAGCAGGCGGTGGCAGCGCGAACCCAGGATCTCCTTGGCCATCATCCACTCATAGCGGTGGCTCGTGCCGTGGGCGCCGTACTTGCGCACGTGGTACTTGTCGCAAACGTCCTTGGGCAGCGCGTAGGTGTAGGCAACCTCGGGCATGGTCATGTGGAACGAGGTGTCGAAGACCGCCACGTTGGGCAGCTCCGAATACTTCTCACGGCAATACTCAATCGCTGCGGCCTCGCCGTAGTTGTGCAGCGGAGCAAGCGGTGCCACCTCAAGAATCTTGGCCATAACCTCGTCGTCGACAACCGCGGAATCATCGAAGTGCCAGCCGCCCTGAACGATACGATGCCCAATGCCATCAATCGTAAAGTCGGTCTTCTCGAGCTCCTCGAGCACGCGAGCGATAGCAGAGCGATGATCGGGGAAAGGGACCTCCTCGGTCTGCTTAGCGCCACCGTTCTCGGAGTGGCCAAAGATGCCCATGTCCGATCCGATACGCTCGCAGTTGCCCTTGGCGAAAACCTTGCGGGTATCGGTATCCAAAAGCTGATATTTAAGGCTTGAGCTGCCGGCGTTGACAACAAGTACGTTCATGAGACTCCTTCGCAGTGCAATACGGTCGACGCAGGCCCCTTAAGGCGGCCGCATTTTAATAAGAAGTTATCATATCTTGATAAATAGATATCAGCATATCGCCCAACGAGCGCAAAAGAGGGGCCGAACGGCGCTCGGTCGTCCAGCCCCTCCCCTCTTGCAATTACTTGCCGTTGACGATGCGCTCGACGTCGGAAGCGATCATGAACTCCTCGTCCGTAGGGATGACGAAAATCTTGACCTTGGAATCCTTGGCGGACAGGCACCAAGCGCCGTCGCCACGCAGGGCATTACGGGCGTGATCCATCTTGACGCCCATAAAGGCCAGACGATCGGCCACGCCAGCGCGAACGGCCGGAGCGTGCTCGCCGATGCCGGCGGTAAAGACCAGGGTGTCCATGCCGCACATGGAAGTGGCCATCT
>CALLFD010000411.1 GCA_937997605.1 uncultured Collinsella sp.
AAGATGACCGTGCCGGCCTTCTTGATAAAGGCCCAGCAGCGCTCCCACACGTGCAGCGCCCAAGAGCGAATCGCCGGGAAGTGGTAAGCAGGAAGCTCCATAACGAACGGCGTCGGGCGGCCGGCGAAGAGCTTGGTCTTCTTGAGCATGAGGCCCGAGGCGATGACGGCAAAGACGCCCAGGAAGTAGAAGAGCGGGCTGATCCACGCGGCGGTGGTGGAAGAATCGCCGATGATGGAACCCATGAGCAGGGCAATAATCGGCAGCTTGGCGCCACAGGGAATGAACGTGGTGGTCATGACCGTCATGCGGCGGTCCTTCTCGTTCTCGATGGTCTTGGTGGCCATGACGCCGGGGACGCCGCAGCCCGAGGACACGAGCATGGGGATGAAGGACTTACCGGACAGGCCAAACCGGCGGAACACGCGGTCCATGATGAAGGCAACGCGGGCCATGTAGCCGCAGTCCTCCAGGAAGGACAGCATCACAAAAAGCAGGAACATCTGCGGCACAAAGCCGAAGATGGCGCCCAGGCCGCCGACGATACCGTCACAGACGAGCGAATCGACCAGGCCACCGTCCTCGGTGCCACCCGCCACAAGCGCGTCGTGGACCATGGTGGTAATACCCGGAACATACGGGCCATACTGCGCCGGGTCGACCGAGTCAGCGTCGTCACCCGCGGCCTCGACAGCCTCATCGTAGGCGTCGCGGCCCTGGCCGAGCACATACCAACCGTCGGTACCAAAGAGCTGGTCGTTGGTGAAGTCGGTCACCGTGCCGCCCAAGGTAGAAACGGCGATGTAGTACACGCAGAACATGATGACGACAAAGATCGGCAGGCCCAGAATACGGTTGGTAACCACGCGGTCGATCTTCTCGGAGGTGCTCATCTTGGCCGGGGCCTTGGTGAGGCACTCGTCGATGATGTGCGCGATTACGCCGTAGCGCTCACCGGTGATGATGGACTCGGCGTCGTCATCGCAATCCTGCTCGCACTGGGCGACCAGCTGCTCTACGCGAGCAGCCTTCTCCTTAGTGAGGTTGATGAGCTTGCAGGCGTCCGCGTCGCGCTCAAACAGCTTGACAGCGTAGTAGCGGCGCTTGTTGGCGGGAACGCTCGCCGGCAGGTTGTTCTCGATGTGGTCCAGAACGTCCTCGATGGAGGAGTCGAACTTGTGCTCCGGCACCTGGCCCTTGGAAGCGGCGGACTTCTTAACCTGCTCGAACAGCTCCTTGATACCCTTGTTCTTAAGAGCCGAGATCATCATGACCGGGCAGCCGAGCTTCTTGGACAGCTTGTCGGTGTCGATCTTGTCACCGTTCTTCTCGACCAAGTCGGCCATGTTGAGGGCAACGACCACGGGCAGGCCGGTCTCGATAACCTGAAGCGCCAGGTACAGGTTGCGCTCGAGGTTGGTGGCATCGACGACTTGGACGACAACGTCGGGCTCGCCGCTCATGAGGTAATCGCGCGAGCATTGCTCCTCGGGGCTGTAGGGGGAAAGCGAGTAGATGCCAGGGAGGTCCGTAATGGTAACGTTCTTGTCGCTTAGGAGCTTGGCCTCCTTTTTCTCAACCGTGACGCCGGGCCAGTTGCCAACGTAGCCGTTGGCGCCGGTGATCAGGTTGAAAAGCGTGGTCTTGCCGCAGTTGGGGTTACCCGCCAGCGCGACATGGATCTGAGAATCCGCCATTCAATCCTTCTTCCTTGTGTGCCTGCGCTGCTTTCTCCGCGCAGGCTGGATAATGTGCTTCAAAGTTGCAGCATCAAGTTAGAAATACCTAACTTTATCTGCAGAAATATACACCGCGAGCCCTTACTGGACCTCGACGACGGCGGCCTCCTCCTTGCGGATGGAAAGCTCGTAGCCGCGCACGTTGATCTCGACCGGATCACCGAGCGGTGCAACCTTCACGACCTTGAACGAAGTGCCCTTGATGAGCCCCAGGTCCATAAGGTGGCGGCGAAGCGCACCCTCACCGTGAAGCTTGACGATAGTGGAGCTCTCGCCCACCTTAACGTCACCCAACGTCTTCATTTACTTGTCCCCCTTTCAGTACTTGCAAAAATACCGTCGTCTAGGCGACGGTCATGATGTGCATGGCCACTTTGGAATCGATACCAAAGCGGGCACCCAGCACGGTAACGATGATGTTGGCGCCACTCGAGCTCACTACGTGAATCTCATTGCCTTCGACAAAACCGAGGTCCTTGAGATGGTGCTTCATGTCCTCATTGCCCTTTACACGAGACACGCGCACGGTTTCGCCCGCTTTTACCATCGAAAGCGGCATTGCCGGCATCTGCGGTCCGCAAGACATGAGTGGCTCCTAACGTCAGTTCGTCCTTCACATCGACATGGTAAAAGTTAGCCACATCTATGTTCGCTTTAGTAAACTAACACGTGGTTAACTTTTTGGAAAGGGTCCCCATTCAGATTTCGAAAAAGTTTCCTATACGAAACAAAAGAAGCACCACAAAGACCATCTCTTTGCGGTGCCTTGTCATACCAATTTATGCAACAAAGGGGACTGTCCCCTTGTCACATTGATGCGCTTAGAGCGAGAGGTTTCTGATCGACGTGACGCAGGAGGCCTCATCCACGCCCGAAACGCGGAACACGACGTCTTCGCCACATTCGCCGCAGAGTGCCATGAGCCCTATAACGTCGCGGCCATCGGTGTAGCGGTCACCAATCGAAACCGACACGTCACTACGGTGCTTGGCAATGATGTCATAGAGCAGCGCAACCGGGCGGGCATGTAATCCCAACGGATCTTTAATCGTCTTCGTAAACTCGACCATGTCCCCTCCCGCGACATCGCACATCGGCCGGCAAAACCCAGCCACGTGGTAGTTATTGTACGTTACCGGCGCACCCCCGTCCCATAAAAAACGAGGGAAGGAGCGCGTCCTTCCCTCGTTACAGGCAATATGTAGCCGCTTGCCTACATCAGGCGCAGGCTGACGTCCTTGAGCTGGGCGCCACTAACGGCACTCGGAGCGCCCGACATGAGGTCGGAGCCGCTGGCCGTCTTGGGGAACGCCATGACATCGCGGATGGAGTCGGAACCGGTGAGCAGCATGCACACGCGATCCAGGCCCAAAGCGAAACCGCCCATCGGGGGCGCACCAAACTTGAGAGCCTCCATGAGGAAGCCGAACTGAGACTCGGCACGCTCCTCGGTAAAGCCCAGGAGCTTGAGCATGGACATCTGCATCTCGGCGTTGTGGATACGCATACCGCCGCCGCCGGCCTCAAAGCCGTCCATGACAAAGTCGTAGGTGCAAGAACCGGCTGCCAACGGGTCGGCCTCGATCTTGGCGATGTCGGTCTCGGTCGGCAGGGTGAAGGGCTGGTGCTCGGCGGCATAGGCCTTGCGGTCCTCATCCCAGTGGAACAGCGGGAAGTTGACGACCCACAGGAAGTCGTGACCCTCACGCTTGATCTCGAGTGCGTTGGCCATGTGGGAACGCATGCCGCCCAGGATCTCGTCAGAGAGCAGGCGCGGACCGGCGGCAAACATCACAAGGTCGCCGGGCTCGACGTCCATGCGCTCGCGCAGAGCCGCCATCTCCTCGTCCGAGAAAAACTTGACGATGGGGCTGTTGATGGAGCCGTCCTCGCGGAAAGCGATCCAGGCCAGACCCTTGGCGCCAAACGTGGAGGCCACACCGGCAAGCTTATCGATCTTGGCACGTGCCCAGGCACCGGCGCCCTTGGCGTTGATGGCCTTGACGACAGAACCCTCCTCGTTTGCGGCGGTCGCAAAGACCTTGAACTTGGAGTTGGCAAAGATGTCGGTCAGGTCGACCAGGTGCATGCCATAGCGGGTATCGGGCTTGTCGGAGCCATAGGTGTCCATGGCCTCCCAGTAGTCCATGCGGCGCAGCGGCGTGGGCATCTCGACACCCATGCGACCGAAGGCATCGGCAAGAACCTCCTCGAGCGCGCTCATGACATCGTTCTGGTCCACGAAGGACATCTCGATATCGACCTGGGTGAACTCGGGCTGACGGTCGGCACGCAGGTCCTCGTCGCGAAAGCACTTGGCAACCTGGTAGTAGCGCTCGACGCCACCGACCATGAGCAGCTGCTTCAGGAGCTGCGGGGACTGCGGCAGGGCGTAGAAGTTGCCCGGCTGAATACGGCTGGGAACGATGAAGTCGCGGGCGCCCTCGGGCGTGGACTTAAACAGGGAGGGCGTCTCGACCTCCATGAACTCACGGTTGTGCAGCGCCTCGCGAATGGCAAAGGTGAAGTCGGAGCGCAACTTGAGGTTGGCCATCATCTCGGGACGACGGAGGTCCAGATAGCGATAGCGCAGACGGGTGTCCTCGCTGGTCTCGATGCCGTCCTCGATCTGGAACGGCGGGGTGACGGACGTGTTGAGCACCTCGGCGTGGTCAGTCAGGACCTCGATCTCGCCGGTCGCGAGCTTGGCGTTGGTAGTCTCCTCGCCACGGGAGCGCACGACGCCGTGGATCTTGATGGGCCACTCGGGACGCATGGTCTCGGCGATCTTAAAGGCGTCGCCGTCGGAGTGCTCGGGGTCGAAGGTGAGCTGCGTGATGCCCTCGCGGTCGCGAAGGTCGCAGAAGATAAGGCCGCCGTGGTCGCGGCGACGGCTCACCCAACCGGTGAGGGTGACCTCTTCGCCCACGTTCTCGCGGCGAAGCTCGCCGCAGGTGCGGGTGTGCATGGAATGCTCATCGATGGGACGGGTCTGGCTCATACCAGTGATCCTCCTTTATGGATCTGTGCCGCCCCGTGTCGTTCCGGGCGGCGTCGTACAGATTTGCCCAGCCTGCGTAAACCGCGCAGCCGGACATGGCGTTCTATCTTATCGCACCTGTGTCGATGTGCCGCGAAAAAGTAACTCTTGCCCAAAGACTTGACGGAGACGAAACAATTGACGCACCGTGGCCGTCGCCGACGCGCGCCACGTGCGACAATGTGCCCCAATACAACTGCACTCGGAAAGGCCCGCCATGACTGCACGCCTCATCGTTATGGATATCGACTCCACGCTCATCAACCAGGAGGTCATCGACCTGTTGGGCGAGGAGGCCGGCGTGGGCGAGCAAGTTGCGCAAATCACCGATCGCGCTATGCGCGGCGAGCTGGACTTTAGGCAAGCGCTCGAGAAGCGCGTGGGGCTGCTCGCCGGCCTGGACGAGAGCGTGTTCGAGCGCACCTTTGAGCGCGTGACGTTTACCCCCGGCGCGTTGGAGCTTGTGCGCTCGGCACACAGCAAGGGCTGGAAGGTCGGCGTGGT
>CALLFD010000412.1 GCA_937997605.1 uncultured Collinsella sp.
GAGAGAACGCTCCCGCAAACTGCCTCTTGACAACTTATAGGAGCGTCGGTTTTACGAGCGACGAATTCGGTGTGCTCAGCTACCCCCAATCCAACGTAGTAAACCGGCGTGGTTTTAAAATGGCACTTAATTACTGGCAGCATATAAAGTAGTAATAATGCTCACTTGAACATTATTACTTACCAATACCAAGCCAATTGCACAGAACGTTGGCTCGCAATCTGGTCTCAGCGCATCTCATCGCCTCGGTTTTTGGTTTGTAGCGCAACTCCAATCGCTCACACACACTGTGAATGATGGCATCAAGCTGATCGTGATCATTGAGCATGTCATGGGTTACAAGAAATACGTCGTATCCCATGCTTTGTAATGCTGTCATTCGTGCGGCATCGTGGTCCAGCACGGCGCCTGAACCATGGATAACCTCTCCCTGAAGTTCGATAATCACAGCTTTCATTATTATTGGGTTTACGATGACGATATCGCCGTAACAGATTTTCTGACCTGCAATTTTTCGAGCTGAATTCGACAGCGGTGTTAAGTCGTTGACGTATATGTTTTTAAACTGCGCTCCGCCAGTACGCCTCGGAAGACTTAGCAACATGATTCCAGCAACTTCTGGCGGGGATGCCGCAATACCCATTACCTGCCGTGCGGCTTCGTAGAATTGTTTTCCCCACATCTCGCCCTTAACCTTCGCTGCAAATCTGTGCAGTTCTTCTATTTCAATAAGAGGCTTTCTCATCCAGAGCGATGTGCCTTTTCCGTTTGCTTTATTTCCGGATCCGTCATTCTGCTGCCCACTTTGATCATTCTCGCTGTCCTTCTGGCTCGCCCGAGCATAGACTCGCTTCCATGGGGCCTCGTCTTGTGTTTCGTCTAGTTCAAACAGACTTTCTGTGGTGTACTGCTCTTCTTCTGATTTTGCCTGCTCAAGTGCCATGTCGACCGCGGGCGATGGTTTAAAAACCGAAAACCATCCGCAGAGCTCGTACATGGCCAGAACCAGGTCGCATGAAGAAACGCTTCGAGTCATGGTGAATAGCGTATGAAGAGGGTCTGTGACGCTAAAGCCCATGCCCGTGTCGATCGAGACCTTCTCTGTATAGGCGCTGTTCCATCGGATGGTCCGTCTTGTCTCGGAATGTAGGTTGCTTCGAGTTGATGCTGCTGTGATGACTGGGGTCTTGAGGACGTCGGTTACGAAAGGGGCTTGGGATAGAGCTCGCCAGCCTTCTTCGGAGTTGGGTAGGCGCGGGTAGAGGTCGCGCACCTGCGGTGGGCAGCGCCAGTAGCGGAATGCGGTGTTTGCGCAGACGATTTCGTCCATGTGGCCTCCCCTGGTTTCGACCGTAGGCCGTGCGGATTGCGGGCATGGCCGATTATCTACCGGGGCATCATGCGGGTAAGTACGGGAAGCAAACCAAATGCTGACAAAAGCATGCCGAGTTCCGCCGAAAAACCGTCGTGTGATAGAAAACCGCTGGAAGGAGCTTTGGGCATGTGGTCCCTGTCTCCACATTTGCGCGCGGATCACATGGGGAATTCAATGAAAATACGCATGCGTTTTATACAAAACATGCAATGGCGTCAGCAAAAAGGGTGCGAAAAAAATGACGCCTTATACGACTACGATTCGTTTTGGAGTCACCCTTGGTGTCAAAGAAGAAAAAGGTCAGAGGTTTAACACCTCTGACCTATGCTTTAGATGGTGGGCGATACAAGATTCGAACTTGTGACCCCATCCGTGTGAAGGATATGCTCTACCCCTGAGCCAATCGCCCGTCGCCTTTCGGCAAAAGAGATACTAACATAGCCGTGCGTGGTTTACCAAGAACTTTTTGCCCTCGATTGTAAATTCGTGGGCGCAAACCGCGCCACCGCAATCAGGGTGGACGACAAACCAGCAGGTAGACCGACCTTTATCGCTTGATCCACGAGGTCTCTGGGCGGCAGATAAGTCGTGCGTTGTTGTAGGCCATGTCGAGCGTGAGGCAGGTGCGCGCTGCGTAGAAACCGTCCTCGCGTTGGATGGTCAGCGCCAGCTCGGGCTTGTCGCCAGTTAGGCACAGCGGTAGAAGCAGCTGAATTCGGCCGCCGTAGAACTGCGGCACCGCGAGCGTATAGTTGGCGGCGGCGCGGCGGGCGGCCTCGACGACAGCTCCCTCAAAGGCGCGGCGCAGCAGCAGCGAGTTGCCCTCCCCCATCAGGCTGGCGGGAATGCGCGTCAGGTTCTCCTCGTCGCCCAGAATGTGGTCGATGTTGGAGCGGATGGGCAGGCGGTAGTCAAAGACAAGCTCGGAGGGGTCCTCGGCAAAGCGCACGCGGCATGGCAGGTACTCAAACGAGACCAGCATGGGGTCGCTCTCCTTAAAGAAGCCCTTCAAAAACCAGCGCTTGCGCGCGTCGGGCTTGGTGTTGGGCTCAAACAGGCCGTAGATGGTCTCGTAGCGGCGCGTGTAAAGGCCGGTGTTGAATAGGCATCGGTCGTCGTCGAACACCAGCGGTAAGTTGGACGGGGCGGTCTGGTCCGCGTCACGCTCGGTTAAGAACACCGCGCGGCTAAACGAAAACGACAGGTAGTTTTTGAGGATGCGGTTGCCGGGACCCCAGTCCTCGGGGTCGGCGAGGTCGGCCAAGCGCTCGTAACAGGGCTCGGGGCAAAACGCGAAGTCGTACACATTGCTGCACAGGGTGCCGGGGATTTCCATGTGGTGTCCAATCCATTCAATAACTGGCGTGCGGATGGTTTGATTCTATACGGGTGACGGGTCGCCCGCGCCCACAATGCAACCGCGGCGCAACTCTTCGGCGAGTCCACTGGTCGTGCGGCTTCCGGAAACGAGGTCCTGGATCCAAGCGTAGTACTGGTTTCGTTAGAGCGATACCCGTTATCAGGCGCGTTCGACCGCCACCTTTGCTCCTGGCTCTCCGGCAGAGTAGATATCTCTTGGTATTAGAGGCGCCTCCAATCAATGCGATTGAAAGCGCCTTCTCCGCGAGCATTGTTTTGATTGCGTTGGTCGTGCTCTGCGACCAAGGTCTTCTCGGCAGGCTTTCTTTTGATTCCGTTGGTCGCGCCTTACGACCAAAATCAAAGTCAAGCATACAAATGAATGGGAAGAGCTGCAAGGCAAACCCAGAAGTCACACGGTCGCGCTCGTCGGCTCTCGGGCTATGCCAGAAGGCTGGATAGTACCGCTATCCGTCGAAGGACAAAAATGGCGAGGTACGTACCTCGCCGATCTGGCACCTCCAAGACGGCCGTCTCTTTGGTGATTGAGTTTTCTCACATTTCAGGGGCATTTAGAGCTGCATTGATAAGGTCGGCGGAGTTGTCGAAACGACCTAGTTCTCCACTGGCAAAGAACGCATCCCCTTCGCGGATGGCCTCTAGGCTTTCGGCGTTAGGTTCTTTGGGAGGACAGGGCTGTAGGGTTGTATCCGTAAGCTCATCGTTTCGTTTATGTTGAGACATAAAGGCGTATCTCTTCCTGCTTGATGCTTTTGCGGAATGCTGGGCGCATGTGCTCTGGTGGGTTGGTGACGATTTCAACCTTTCGCCCAAGTTCCCTCTCGAGCTCATGGGAGAGTTCGTAAAGCGTGCCGAACGTCATGGCGTTGCCGCAGACTAGGCGCAAGTCAATATCGCTATTGGGCGTTTGCTCGCCTCGGGCAAACGAGCCAAATTAATATGCTTCGCTGACGTCGTATTGAGCAAGCACGCGGGAGGCGGCGGTGGATATGTCGGTAGGCGTAATCATGGGTTATTTGCCGTTCAACAGTAGACGTCAGGGGGCCAGCGCCGAAACCGCCGGTCCGGCTTTTTGCCGTTCTGCAAGCTCGAAGATAAATGGGGCGTTTGATCTAACGAACTCGGTCAAAAAATCCAGATCGTCAATAGAAAATCCTTCGACATTGAACCAATTAACCGCAGGCAAGAAGCATTCTGCATGGTCAAAGCCAAGGTCAACCGGACGCTCGACGGCTACGCGAACGGTCCCGTCATCTCTTGTCTCTGAGTAGGCAAACTGAGTGCCGTCATCAAGCTGAACATAGCTCCAAAACACGTCTACCTCCTTAGTGTTTATATCCGAGTATAAAGAGCAGACTAGATGGTTTGGATGTTCTTTGTAGAACGAGTTTGTCAAAAAGACATTTTTAGAATTCATGCAGACTCTCCGAAAAAGAAAATGCCTCCAACCCAAAGAGATTGAAGACATCTTCTCAGTGGGCTTTCTTTTGATTTCGTTGGTCGCGCCCTACGACCAATTTCTGATTTAAGTATGCCCAAGTAATGAAGGAAATGAGTGAGGTATCGAAAATGAATTTGGCAGAATTAGGCAGAGTCAAATAACGAATGCCTCGTGTTATTTCTTACCCTTCGTTCGGAAGCAGAAGCTTGGTATATATCTGGAAGACAGTAAGAAGAAATAGGTCTTCCATGGTCTCGATTCTCTCGCCATCGAAACCGCCGGGGCACCCGTAGTCCTTATCGTTGGCCTCGTCACCAGAGCCGTAGGTCGCCGCGTAGAATGCAATGGTCGACGCGAATCGGCAGGCCTCAATCTCGGAGCTCGATTCGAATTGATATTCATTTTTTAGATAGGAAATGGGGGCGAAGGAAGCATCCCTCGATTCGAAGGCCTCGGAAAGTACCTTACGGATAAGGTAATCGTACCCCGGGGTACAGCTATCAGGGGGCAGGAAGGAAGAGTCCAAGCACTCAGGAAGAAGGCCAACCCGAGGTGCTGGCAGTCTCTCCCCCGCATACCTTTCCAGACTGCGAAGCACGTATTTCCCATCATCATAAAGAACAGGTTCATCTTCTGGAAAGCGGTCACGGAGGGCGGCTTCGACTGCGGCGATGCAACGGACGAACAGGTCGTCCTCTCCCCTGACCCGCAAGTCAAGATTGCAGTATTTAAGAATCAGATTCTGCACCTCCGGCACAAGGCAGCAGAATTCCCAATACATCTTACGTGAATAATGGAAAAGATCATTGTGCATGGCGGCAACGGCGCATAGCGGAATCAGGCCTCTGTCGGCGTAATGCTTCGAGATGAATTCAATCGCTCGTGCCTTATTCCCTTCGGCGTGCCTACGCTCATCCCTCTCGTCCTGACGACGCTCGAATTCCTCCATGCGCTTGCTCTGGCAATACTGTACAACGGCGACGGCAAACGCCAATGCTAAAGAGATAACCGAGCATATTAATTCAGCCAACGTGTTCCTCTCCACAAGAAGTCTTCTACAAAATCCAGTAATCTCACGACTCCACTTATTGAGCAATTCTACGCATAAGACACTTGCTTTTATCAGAGCCATTTCATTATGAGCTTGTACGACTCTAGCGGAATAATTGGTGAGCTTATGGGGCTGGTTAGATCAAGCCATCTTTCGTCGACGAATCGGCGTCATCTGACAATGCATGAGGAGAACGTTGATAGATATACACCATCGTTTAAGCTCACTGGATTAGTTCTTGATAAGAGCGAAGAATAGCAGCAAGGAGATGATTGTATGGTTCGGCGAATCTCTAAATCGGAAATTGGCGGCGCACTTGAGCAGTGGCATGTCGGGTCATTAATCAAATTTGTTACGCAGAGAGTTTACGCGGAACAACTTATCCAGGGAATCCCCTACCTGCAGGCGATTGATGAATTTAGATCAAAAGAGGCGGGAGATGGAAGGTCTGATGCCTACGAGGGTCTCCTTACAAGTTTTATGTCTGTTGGTTCAAGTTGTGCAATTTACTGCATGACGGCACTTGAAGATTCGAATTATCAATTCTTCCTACAGAGTAAGGATGGGCGGCGCATTAAAGACGAATTTTCAAATAGAGGCGCTGCAGTTTTGATTAAGGATCCTGTCGAGTTTTTGCTTCGATTTCAGGAAGCGGAACCTGAAGGTATCAATTTTGGACTGGTTTCTTATGACGGAGACATATTTGACCCCAAGGTGGCGTTATCCAACTTTAAGCAGGCAGCCAGTGAAGTTCCTTTCCACAAGAATCGTGCATATGAATATCAACATGAGTTTCGAATCGTCACTGGCCACGACTGCGATATCGAATTTAAACAGGAGGACAGGGACGGTGTAACACACAACGTGTTCAACGGTTACATTCCCTATCAGGGTTTGAGACTTGGCTCCCTTGATGACATTGCTGAATTGCTTACCTTTCAGTGAACGTCTATCGACAACGTTAAAAGGCGCGAGTTGAATTATGTATAACTTCGAAGGGCGGAGGATCCGGCATGAGCAAGAATAAAAGCGACCAGAACGCGCATGAAGAGCAAGTGTTCAATGATGTTCTTAGGCTATCGATGGCCACGGGTGGTTACAAGAAGAAAGCTGCCTTGAAGGTGAGTGGATCTATTAACGCAAGCAGCGAGTGCCCTGATATTGTTATTACCCGCGAAAATGGATCCATTGTTGGTTTGGAACATTTTAGAATCGACCATAACATCAAACATGGTCGAAACGCTCAATCAAAATCTGCTGAGTTCACATCTGTGATGAAAGCTGAGCGCGAAAAGCTAATGCCAAGGCTTAAGGCTGACGATGTTTCGCTGGAGGAATTGGCGGGCATCTTCGCAAACTATGTCTCGTTGGCAAAATACCATCAAAGCTGTGCATGTTGCGATGATTTGTCGCGCTCTCTAGATGCCCGATTGTTTGGTGGAAAAACAGGCCATGCTAGCAAATTACCTAAATACCGCAATCACCTTACTGAACTTAGCGGTGATGATGGCCGCATTGAATTGGGTTATCTAATTGAAATTCATTCAGATTTTCAGGGATTATTCATGCACGATGGAACAAGAGTAGCCCGCCTCGTCAGTGGGCAATGCCCACTTTATGCGGAAATTTACGATCTTCTTTTCAAGTCATCTTGCGAGGTCGATTGGATCCTAATAGGTTTTTACCCATGCCTGACTGACCAGATCGTGAATGCCGCCATCATAGATTGCCGTAACAATATGTTTAAGGAGAGCTGCCGCAGGCAGCGTCTTAAAAGAGCGGAATATTTAGGTCTAGGTAAAACAGAACCCTTTCTTAAGCAAAGCAGAGTTGGAGAAACAGAAATTGAGCTTTGCGGAGATAAGGTAAATATCAAAATCGAAAACCCCGCTGAAGGGATTTCCCCTGATCTCCTATTTTGCACTGCGATAAATGATGCTGCTAGAGCATTAAATCTTGATAGAAGCGGCGAATCGTATACAACAACTATTTCTGTTCAACTGATTTACGAACTCGTGCGGATGAGGAGTAAGAAGATACGAGGCATCGTAACACTCTATGACGTTATGCGGCTGCTTGCAGAGATTGAGCCAGCTATGTTAAAAGAGGAAATTGAGAGTTTTAGTGAACGGTATAACATTTCCGAAACACCAGACTTTTGCTTATAGACAATCCGGGATGTCACTAAAAAGCCAGCTCATACAGCTCACCAATGAGTTCGGTTTAGTATTTGCCCGCTTTGGCACCGCCGAATATTGCGAAGCAACTCTGATGGTTTTTCGCTTGGGCACCAAGGTCGACAAAGACCCCGGTGCCCCTTCGTTGCCTTCAGTCCAAACTGCGACATTATTGAATGCTTGTATCATTCATGTGGACCTGGGTCGCATGTCACGATTCAGCCCATGGTCGCGTCCGTATGGCCCCGCCTTCGATTATTGGGTGCCAATAAACAAACAAGCATATAGTTATACCTTGTGGATGTCCCTTTCTTCTAAATGGCAGCTATCTCAACAACGACATGCGGTAGCTAGAAACACTATACCAAGAAGGAAAAGCGTCACGGAAGTTGCGATCCAGTTGTTGTCGGCAGTCTTGGGGAGTGTCGCTGCGGTCACGTTGGTGGCTTTAGGCTTGGACGGCGTAGGCACCGTGGTCTTGGTCACCGTCGTCTTGGTCGTTATGTTTGTCTTGGGCGACGTAGCCGCAGGCTTCATTGCGGCAACCGTCGTTGGCTCCGTACCGGGTTGCTCTGCAGCGGGACCGACGCCACCATCAGGCGCGCCCGTCCCGCTGCCCGGCACATCGGACCCATCGTTCTCCCCCGCCGGAGGCATGGCGACATCGGGCTCAACCATCACATGCGGTGCCACGACTCCTGCAGCATCCACAACGCCACTAGTACCAAAGGTCCCGCCAGCAGGCGTCACGAACCGCGCGGACACGAGCGACCCACCCGTGCAAGCAACGCCGCCATCGGCACCGGCCGCGTCGAGCCACGAGGCGTCGACCGAAAGCCCGCACCCGGCCGAGCCGTCGCCAGCGTCCTGCAGGTACAAACCGTAAGCGTACACGCCGGCGGCGGGCTCGGCACCGAAGGCGACGACGCGCCCGCCGCCGCGCACGGCCATGTCGCCGGCGATCACGCCGGCCACGGCCTCGTCCGTGACGTCGGCCCCGTCCGCCCGGGCATCGACGGCGCAGCCGTCCACCACGAGCGCCCGCGAGACGTGGATCGCGCACTGCGAGCCCGATGCCGCCAGGGACCCGGTGCCGCGAAGCGTCAGGCTGCCCCACACCTCCATGCCGCACTGCGTGATGTCCGCATCGGGCGCATTCGACTCCGTCACCGAGTTTTGCCCGGCGAGCGTCACGACCAGGTCGCCGTCGGCGGCGGTGGCGTCGCCCGCGTAGCCGTCAAGCTCCAGATGGCCGGCATCGGTCCAGGCCCAGCTGGGGCCCGACACGCCCGGCTCGCAGTACGTCGCGCCTGCGATAAACAGGCTCTCCGCGCCCGCGGCACAAGAAGGCCCGCCCAGCAAAACGCATAGGCAGGCCATGGCAGCGATCGCGATGCGATGACGGCCGGTGTGGGACTCGGCGGCAAACATAGCCGCTCCGATCTTCGCAGGAGCCAATAGAATATGCACCAGAAAAATGCCCTGGTAGCAGCACCTATTAGTTTAGCGAGATCGATGCGGGAGCAAAGAGAAATCGCGTGGGCAATGTCCACAATTAGGTGTAAATCGTTTTGCCAGCCGGTGAAAGGGAGAATCAGCTTCCGAATTCGCCCTTCACGTTTCTGATGATGTTGTTTGATAAATGGTTCCGATAGTCCATAAAAGATGGTTCATAATAGATTTAGATGAAAAACCTTCGGATTTGTAAGGCGGGGTCGCTGAGACGGTACCGCCTAGTTTTATCAGCGTGCGCCTAACGATCGAGATCACATTCTCCCTCGCGCGCGAAGAAGTCTTGCCCTGCGAAGACTATGATCGGTTGGACAGGCCCGGCGTATATCGCGTACTTCCGTAGTTTTTCTTCGGAATATCCGTATTAAAAATACGGGCAAATTGACCAATTTGCTAAGCTACTTTATCCTGTGTTTCAAATAGACTCAGAAAGCAGAGGAGCCGTGCCATGCTCAAGAAGTTTTCGGTTTCAAATTTCAAGTGCTTCAATAAGCGAATTACATTTGATCTATCCGATCCCGCCAACTATTCATTCAATCAACAGGTAATTCAGGATGGCATTAAGGCAAAGGGCATCATATATGGTGCGAATGGCAGTGGAAAGTCCAATTTCGCCCTCGCGATATTCGACATTGTTCTGCATCTGACCGACAAGGAAAAGCTGCTCAAAAAATACTCGCCATACCGGTGCCTTAATTCAAAGAGTTCAATTACAGAGTTTCAATACGATTTTGTCTTCGACAATATCGAGGTCGTATACCGCTACGGGAAAACCGACCCACAGACGCTTGTATACGAGAGTCTGTACATTGCTGGCGTGGAGGTCTTGAGCTACAGGTTCGACGCTCAAACGGGCCATGTTGACCTGCCGGGCGCCGAGTCCCTCTCGCTTTCTACCGATCTCCCCACTGAGTCCGACAGGCTGTCGCGTGTCAAATATGTCAAGAGCAATGCAATACTGCGAGATGAGCCGTCTGCCAGGGCGTTTAGAGCCTTCACCTCCTTTGTCGACAACATGCTCATGTTCTACTCGCTCGATGAGCGTGGATATCAGGGGCTTTCGGTTGGCTCGGATATCTTTACCCAGGGCATTATTCGCGAAGGAAAGATGGAGGACTTCCAAGAATTCTTGCGCCAGCAGGGAATCTCCCTGAACCTCGTATCCGTGGACGTGAATGGAGTTCCCGAGCTTTATTGCAGGTTCGAGGGCGGTACCGTTTCGTTTGCGTCGGTCGCCTCGACAGGCACCATGTCACTTGCTCTGTACTACTACTGGTATATCAAGATGAGCAAGGCTTCCTTGGTCTTTATCGATGAATTCGATGCCTTTTATCACTTTGAATTGTCCCGGTCGATCGTGGAGATGCTACGGGACCTTGAGGGTGTCCAGGTTTTCATTACGACGCACAACACGGACCTTTTGACGAACGACCTCATGCGTCCCGATGTCTATTTCATTCTCAAGGAGGGGGAGATTTGCTCGCTGGAAAAGCTAACACCCAAGGAGCTCAGATTGGCGCATAACCTCCAGAAGATGTTTAAGGCCGGTGCTTTCGATGGCTAGCCCGGTCACGCTCTTCATCGTTGAAGGAGAGTCGCGTGACCTGCGCTTTGCGGAGAAGATGAAGGATCTTTTTCTGAAAGGGAGAGATGACCTGAGGGTGATCTGTCTGCCAGCGGCGCAGAACATCTACATGCTTTACGAGCGGCTTGCAGAGGAGGACTTCGATCTGGATGTTGTGGAGGTACTGAGAGAAACGGTGCCTTCTGCTGCAAAATGTCTAGAGGGCGTGGAGAGGGATTCTGTTGATGAGGTCTTTCTCTTCTTTGACTACGACTCTCATCAGAACAATGCGCCTGGATGCGAGTCCGATGCCCTTGTGGAGGCGATGCTCCTCGCATTCGATAACGAGCACGAGAGCGGAAAGCTCTATATAAGCTACCCGATGGTCGAGGCACTGTACGATTATCGCGCAGGGCAGTGCCAGGCGCATTCAGGCTGTTTTGTTGACAACTCGGAAATCGCTCAATATAAAAATAAGTCGGGAGAGGGAAACGTTAACGTGGGGAAGCACATGGAGCTTCCCCAATGGAAAGATGCAATCGCTGCCTTCGTATTGAGATGCAAGTGCCTGCTCGGTCTCGATGAGGTTTCATTTGAGACGTATCGAGAGCTGGTTACGGTCGATGCGATCTTCCGCGAGGAGAAAAGGATGCGGATCGAGGACGGTTCGGTGTTTGTGCTATCGGCTTTTCCAGAGTTTCTGCTCGACTATTTCGGTGATAAGTTCTTTAATTCCATGGCTCCGATGCGCCACCTTAAGTTCGATGATTGCCCCCGAGGAAATGGATGAGACGCAATTAATCTCGCGGGTACAGGTTCTCCTGTCTAAATTGTGAACTCGGCATAAGAGATGTTGTTGGCCATGCCCCGGACAGCATCCAGTCGATGATGTTCTCTTGCCTGATGCCGCCGCGACCTCCCACGTCAACGCGGTCGAGCGTGAGCGGGGTCTTCGGATAGTTGTTCCGAATCGCCTGCAGCGGCGCGAGCTCGGGAAAGTACCTCACTATCAGCTTCCCCCACTCCGACTTCGGGTTCACGCAGGTGATGTGGAACCCGTTAAGCCCAGCTTGGACAAGCTGTTAGGAGACTGGCATTTCGCCTGCGTCGATCTCGAGAGGATCGGCGACAAGGTTGCGAACAAGGACTGGAAAGGTCATTATGAGGGGTAAATAAGATGACAGACAACACGTATTCGGGAACTCTAAAATTCAAAGATGTTGATTTTGTCTTTGTGTTCGATGGCTCTGAGCTTGTTCTCATCCCGCCCAAAGAACGCAAGAATGACATTATGTGGGGTTGGCTAAAAAAAGAAATTTGCCCCGGTGTGTATACATCCGGCGACCCTTTGACTGTTGATGTGCCTTATCTTGACGGCTTCTGCAACGAGACAAGCAAGCGATTGATCTTTTTGACCAGGGAGGAATCGACTGTCGGAAGTCGAAATTCGACTCTGTATATCAACGTTGCTGGGTATCTGGAATGTAGCCCGAATACCAATGGTTTTTGCAGGATGACTCTATCCGGCAGGGCCTTGAATTACATTCATCCGGTTAATAGGGCATTCTCGCAGGTATTTGATTCTGACGACCTTACAGAAAAGGGAATCATCTCAATCAGGACAAATGGATTCGACAGAACTTCGACCGTGAAGAGAGCATTTCGCTTTGAGGGCAGAGATATCGCGGCGTATTTCTCAGTTGGGTGGACATGCAGTATGAAAATTAGTACTCCACCCATCACCCTTAATTCCAGCATGATTTTCGAGTTTGATGAAACGGACGATTACTGGTTTTTCTATCGCCTGTGGCATGCAGCAGAAGACTTCCTCAAATATCTGACATTCAGCAAAAACACACTAATTGAGGATTGCAGCCTGCAGGCTATGTACGACGACTCGCATTACCCCAGCACAGCTGAATTCAAGCTAGCGAGATCCTCAGAGCCATTTGATACCAAGCCTCTTGAAAAAGGTCGATATATTCAGCTGTCTTTGCTGGACCCGTATGAGATTAAAATGTTTGGAGCGATTGCAGACGGAGAAATCTACCTAAGGCATATTCCTGAAACATACGAAAAGGGACATACGCTCGATGCATCGGACTTCGTGCTGACTTCCGCAGCATTTGAATGGGAATTTGACCAAGCGTATCCAAGCGGAGTTGTCAAATCAGAAGCTCGAGTGGCTGCTGAGCAACGAGCATCAGCTCAGATGGATGAATGCATTAACCAAAGCTCCGGAAAAGCTAAAAAGATATTGAAATATGCAAAGAAGAGCATCGGCTTTAGCAATCTGGAATCGAAGATAGTACAGGCTGGTCGAGATTTTCATGAAATGATTGGGGTATTTGGGGAAGGTCTATACAAAAGGAATGATGAGGAATTTTCCTAC
This sequence comes from uncultured Collinsella sp., assembly GCA_937997605.1. GTDB lineage: Bacteria > Actinomycetota > Coriobacteriia > Coriobacteriales > Coriobacteriaceae > Collinsella. The sequence goes on from CALLFD010000412.1 coordinate 12,893, forward strand.
GAAGTCATTGGAAGCAGGCTGGCTGAGCAAAGAAATGACTTTGCGCATGGAAACATTGACAAGGATTTCAAAGGCGCTGCCATTCTTGATTTGCTGCTTCTACGCTATCTTGTCTATGCAATGCAGCTGAAGCGCATCGGTGTCTCAGCTGCAAATACTCGCAGAGCGATAAATGAGCTATTTGGCTTAATGTATTACCTCCCTGCAGAAGACGGTGACACAGAGACGGTGGCCAAGAACACTGAGATAAATGAGCCGAACAACGAAACCGAAGGCAATGCAGACGAAATCGTAGAGGCGGAATAGAATGGTTCCCGACTGCTGCGGAATGTACGGATTGCTGCCGTATCCTTAGTAATTAAAACTGTCCGTTCAGTAGTAGGGGCGCGCCGGCGTTAGCCGGTGCGCCCCTACTTTGGGAAACATAAAACTCGCTTTTAATCGGTTGCCTGCGTAGCTCAAAGCGGGAACAACCGCCATGACGATGCATGCGATACCGAGCAGCGGTGCGCGGCAGCTATAAGCGCTGCTCCTAGCAGGAATAGCGCTAATGAGGCGGCGATCCAGTTGCTGTCGGCGGTCTTGGGGAGCGTGGCGGTGGCGGCGCCGGCAGCCTTGGCCTTGGATGGCGTGGACACCGTGGTCCTGTTTACTGTCGTTTTGGTTGTCGTGATCGTCTTGGGCGTCGCAGTCGCGGGCTTCAGGGCGGGATCCGTCGCGGACCCGGCACCGGGCTGCCCACCGGCAGGACCGGCGCCACCGGGCACCTCGCGCCCGTCGGTCTCCCCCGCCGGCGCCGTCGCGCCCTCGGGCTCAATCACCACGTGCGCTGCCACGACCCCTGCAGCATCCACCCCGCCACTAGCACCAAAGGTCCCGCCAACAGGCGACACAAAGCGCGCGGACTTAAGCGACCCGCCCGCGCACGCAACACCGCTGTCGGCACCGGTGGCATCGAGCCATGATGCATCGACGGAAAGCCGACGGGCGGCCGCACCATCGCCAAGGCCCGCGTCCTGCAGATACACGCCGTAGGCGCGCACGCCCGCCCCGGACCCGGCGCCCGCGGCAACGACGCGCCCGCCGCCGCGCACGGCCATGTCGCCTGCGATCACGCCGGCGACCGCCTCATCCGTAATATCGGCCCCGTCCGCCCGGGCATCGACGGTGCATCCATCCACCACGAGCGCCTGCGAGACGTGGATCCCGCACTGCGAGCCCGTTGCCGTCAGGGTCCCGGTACCGCGAAGCGTCAGGTTGCCCCACACCTCCATGCCGCTCAGCGTGATGTCCGCATCGGGCGCATGCGACTCCGTCACGGAGTTTTGCCCGGCAAGCGTCAGCACCAGGTCGCCCTCGGCGCCGATGGCCTCGCCCGCGTAGCCGTTAAGCTCCAGGTGGTCGGCATCGGTCCAGGCCCAGCCGGGGCCCGACACGCCCGACTCGTAGTACGTCGCGCCCGCGATGATGAGGCTCTCAGCGCCCGCGGCATAAGAAGGCCCGCCCAGCAAAACGCATAGGCAGGCCATGGCAACAATCGCAATGTAATGACGGCTGGTGTAGGACTCGGCAGCAAACATACCCGCTCCGATCTTCGCAGAGCCAATAGAATGTGCACCAGAAAATGCCCTGGTAGCAGCAGTTATAAGTTTAGCGAGATCAATGCGTGAGCAAAGACAAATCGCGTGAGCAATGTCCACAATTAGGTGTAAATCGTTTTGCCAGTCGGTGAAAGGAAGAATCTGGGCTCGACATAATCGTGCACAACTCCGTACGGATTGGGATGGTTGAAGTGAGCATGTGCGATAGGTACAGGGCCGGGGTTTCTAGCGAGTGGCGACAGCCGCGCGGCATCGAAAGGACGGGTGCGAACCCATGCGAAAGCGCTGAGTATTTGCACGTTTCCGTACCGCGAATACAGTTGGTACGGAGAAAGACGATTACTCAAGCACGGGCAAGTCTGGATGATTCTTCTCTTTTATTTCGGTAAAAAACTCCCCAAGCGTCTTCTCCTCCCACGCCGGATACTCCGACCCGTCGTCGGTCTTAAAACGCAAATAAGGCTGTTCCATATCATTCACCTCCCTTAAATCACATCATCTTTGACTGTGTCGCGCAACGCGTCTACATTTGCTTTTAACGGGCTCATATCCAACAGGTCGCAAGCGAACTTCCACAAGATTCGCTTCGGTGATTTATCACAATATTCGACTACCGGCATTCCCTGTACTTTGCTAATCAAAGCGTCGCGCCAGTCCTCATCAAATGTAAACGGACGATATTCCATTCCTTGTTCGTTCGCCTCGTACGACCCCATCACGATAGGGAAACGAACATCAAACGTCGAAAATGGTGAGAACTTAGCATTGCCGTAAATAGCGATGTCCACAATCTTCCCATCCAGCTCGAGCCACGCATGATAGAACTCATAGCCGCTTGGAGGCACGACCAGCCCGTAGCAAATACGAGGCTTGTAACCAAGATATTTCAGCGCAATAAACAGCTCGACCGTCGTGGACAGACAGCCATCCGGCTCTTCGGCCGCGCACATTTTATTGAATGCCTTGGTCATCGCAAAAACCATTTTCTTGTCTTCAAATCCAGAGAGCTGTCGCTGAATATAATGAATTGCGTCGTAATCTCGTTTCAATTGTCTTTCTCCTCTCATAGTCCCAGCTGTGAAAGCATGCCCTCGACCTTGGCGATGGCCGCCGCCTTTTCGGCCTCGATGCGCTTGATGTCGTCGCGCACGGCAGCAAGGTCCACCGGCTCCTCTTCCGCGAACGTGTCCACGTAGCGTGGGATGTTCAGGTTCCAGCCGTTGACGCAGCAGCACCGCCAACCGGCCGTCATCGTCGTCCAGGTTATTTCAGGTCGCTCTTTTTGAATGAAGTGGATAGCATCATGAGCAGAACGTCGTTCACTAACCTGCCTCGTAAATTGCAAAGCGTGGTAAATGCGGTTTTACCAAGGAGCTTCTTCTCGTCATCGTCGATTCGTCCCTTTTCCGGCGGACAGTGAACGATAAGTCCGCATCGGGAGCTCTTACCGTTGATAATCTCCCTAAAGCCTTCTTTGTCTAAATATCCGTAGACCACTATCAACAGGAGCGCATCCTTTGCCTTGGATATCTGTTTGTCCGAAACGCGCTGTATGTTCTTCCTCTTGATCAGCCCAGAGTCGGAAAGATCCTCTTCGAGGTCATGGTAGTCCTCGTCACTCGCGACAATCAGTATCTTCTTGCCGTACAGCGCAAGGCCGAAGCGCCACGCCGCTTTACCGAGACGCGTGAAGGCTCCGATAGCCAATGCGACGAACGACAGGAATCCCATGAATTCGAGGACAAGAGATATGTTTCCTCCAACAGAAAGAATGCCTGAAATTACGTTGTTGATATCCATCGATTTCCACCTACTCAACATTGATAAAGAATGGGTTGCTCCAGCGGACGCAATAGCCCCTTCGAATTACAAAACATTGAACATAGTGTTTTCCCGTATACGCCGTCTCCTCGCGACGGGAAGTCTTTTCTATGTTTGGGAGCTCGAAACCACCCCTAGGGCAAACCTTCATAGCTTCATCGCCGGTATTCGTGACCTGCCACTTTACCTTGCCATCTTTTACCGGCCCACAGTTCACTCTGTACATGATAGTGGAGCCCTTCGGTATGGGCGCGCCATCGTTTTCGAGTACTCGTATTTCTCCTGAAGGCAATTTGACCGTTGCCGTAATTGTTGCATTTGGCTTACGAGCCTGCATGGGGAAGCCTAACGGTTGCCTGTGCTGAACAGACAATGCGTACTGTTGATTTTTTGACTTAGCTGATGACGTGGTTCCGCACGAAGGGCCTCCCGATGGGAAGTTGTTTCCAAGTATTTGCTTCCAGACGCTGTTGCCGGTTCCCTCATCCGCAAGATGCGAGAGGTGCTCGTTGAGTTTGTCCACGAACTGGGCGAAATCGTTATAGCAGTACTTTCCGGCAAGGTTGTTTCCCTCTATGGCTGGATCCTCAATGAAGGGAACCTGGTACGAGTCGAGTTCATCAGCGTATGCAACCGCAAGGTTTGCCATTACCTGCATAACGCAATCCTCGATTGACAACCCTGCTTCAGGGAGGTTGTCGGCGATCATCTTCTCAAGGGTGATGCCCTTAGGGAACTTCACCAAACTTGGGCAGTTCTCCCTTCTCCACCACTTCATTATCTTCACTAGAGGCTTGTAATCCCCGTTGAACTCTTTGTTAACCTCAGTCGACCAAGTGAGATGCTCTTTTGGATTCGTCTGCCTCCATTCGCTATCGTCTTTCGAACCGATGTAGAGAAGGCCGTCTTCATCATTGACCAAAGGGACAACATCGAGATGGAAGTTTGCCATGTCAATGCCGATAGAATGCGTTTGCACTCTGACGTTCTTGTAGCACTCGCGCTCACGTATCGCATCCTCGAGCTCGAGCAAGACGCAAAACGGGGAATCGTTGATGGAGTGGTTTGTCTCAACGATGATGTCAATATCGCAGCTGTCAGAATCTTTCTTCGGTCGTATGAAGGTCTGCTTGGCGTATGAACCCGAGAGGTATGTGTCCTTGCATATAGCCCCATAGGTCTCACTTGCCTTAAGATGGTCCCTGAGATTTCGGTGAAGTCGACTCGCTTCATCAATGGTGCTCTTGCTGGGATTGATGTCCTTCAAGAATGATTCAAAGTCTGCGCTATTTGTCATATAACCGCCTTTCCAAACAGATGTTCTAGTGTCTGACATTATAACAACCGTGCTTTAAAAATGTGGTTTTTAGAGCCATTGCTAGGCACAAGATGTTGCGGTCTCATTCCATCCGTACGATTCAGGAGCTGTCTGGCAAGCAGGAGGACAGAATGGAGCCTCAAAGCCTCCTTGAAGTCATTGAGATTCTTGTCGATTTTCGAAACATTTGCGCGCGACGATCGGCTTTGCTGTGCAAGGCCGCGCGGGCGCGATTTAAGCAATATGCTCCACTCGCTCGAGAGGGTTTTGCCCACAAGCGAGATGCCGGAACTCGTCAATGAGCTCGACTCTGTACTACTGAAGCATCCTACATGTCTACAGCAGAATCACGCTGGAAATCGCAAAAACAATGGTGGCTTTTTTAAGGCCGCTATGAGCCAAAGCTGCCAAAGAGCAACAAACTAACTACAAACCATTGGCCTGCAAAAGCCCCGTGCATTGCAGCCAGCAGCGGGCTGCAATGCACGGGGCTGCCGTTGTGCTATGTACGTGAGATTCATACAGTGGTCTAATGCCCCTGTGCCCTGTACATGCCCTCGGTTGCCTCATGGGTGCCGCCCGGACGGGTCCGCCCCCGAGAAGCCGCATGAAGGCGAAGAGGAAGGCGAGCAGAATGGCCTTCCTGCTGCACCTGATTGGAATGGGCATGGGGCTGTGCACGCTCGTCGTCTACGCTTGCATCAAGGTTGGGGCTGAAAGCGAAGCGGCTGACTATGCGGGCTGATCAGTGAGCGTCAAACTGTTCGGAACCGAATGGAAAAAGAGAGGCCCTTTGCAAAAAGGACCTCTCTGCTGAAAGCATTCTAGAGAGCAGCCTTGGATTACCTTAAGGTAACTGTAGCGAAATCTTTTCCTTGACTTTGGTTGCCATGGCGTAGGACTTAGCGGTTTTGGATGTTCCGCCAAGGGCCAGATAAACATCCAAAACCATGTCCGCAACTTCTTGAATAATTTCATCCGACAGCTTGTCAAGGTCGAGTTTCTCTATGTCACCGAACGTCAGGTTATCTTTTTTGGACAAGATGGAAGCAACGCCCATTATCACGTAAAATCGTATGTCGCTTATTTGGGACCCTTCTAAGTCTCTCTTAATTTGCGGAAACCTCAAGCAAACCTGTTTTCCAAGGCTAGCGGCTCTGTAGTAAGCCTCAAGGTTGCCATCCTGCCCAAATATTTTCTTATACTGAGCCTCGTCAGACAAAAGCGTCGACGGTCTTGCTCTTGCCTGATCCGGTCTGCCGAGAAGTATCGACATCATGCATTGCGCAAGAAAGGAGAGGGTTACGATCTCCTCCCTCTTCCTCCCCTGGTTTTTGTAATAGTTCTTCCGCCTTTCGTAATACAACCCATTTCTTTTCATGTAGAGTTCGATTTGAATATGGATTTGGTCAGTAGCGCGAAGCGATGTCTTTTTCACCTGAGTTTGGTTGTTCGTCGCCAGTATCACTCTGTTTCTGGTCTCATCGCTTCCGGGCACAAGGATTTTTACCATCACATTTCTGGAATCTTCGGCGTCTTCCGTACGAGACTCCATAAATTTGTATATTTCATATGACGTTTGAAGTCCATTAACGATGCGAGGCTCTTCCATTTTCACTTCTGCTCCTGCTATTTGATAGGCTTCAGAAGCCAGTATCGTTACTCCGTTGTTGAGCCACCAGAAATCGTCTTCGCTAGGATGCTCCAACGTTTCCCTGATTCCTTTGTTGACTGAAACATTTCCCTCGTAATCTCTGACGTTCGCCTCGAAAAGATAGCTACGGAGCTGCCCCTGGTCGTCAGTGAGGAAGCGGTAGTAATCCGACAAAGACACCAGGCCAAAGACGTCCGTTCTCTGAGGAACCGACGCATAGGACCCCGAAAAACGCATAACAAGCCCGCTCTCTGCGGGAGGCGACCAGATGCGCATCAATTCGTCTGCTCCAACTAAAACGCACGAAGAGCTAAATCGGCTTACGCCGACGATTTCGTCAATGGCGGCCGGAAGCTGCTCTTTCTGAATCTTAACGCCGTCCGATGGTGAATCCGCATTCGCGATGTACACGAACTTCATTCGGATTTCGTTTCCGGCCATCGCTGCTGCTTGAATCGCTTCTCTTATTCTTCTAAAAGTATCGATAACACGTTCGGAATATTTATCATTGAATTCATTTAAATTTATACCGAATGTTAGAAGGTCATTACAGGTGTCCTTCCACTTCAAGAACACGTCTTCTTTGAATGATTTTGAAACCTTGGTCTGAAGAATAACTATTTCAACCCTTGATCCACGATTGATGTAGTCTTTAATCTGGACGTCCTCACTCAAGAAATTATTGTTGGCAAAGATGTAGATCGCATCGCAGCCCCCGTCTCGCGACCCTCCAATGAGCCCTTCCGCTATCTCATCGTCGTCAAGGTCGTATGGAGCCATGTATCGAGAAGAGGCCAACAGTTCAAAGTAGTCCCCTTTAGAACTATACTCAGCCTGCTTAGAGAATTCGTCCGAAATGAATCCGTCTATCAGAATCTGGCTGTTAGTTGGCATTCTTCCTCCATCCAAAGATGAATAAACTAATGAAATGATATGACTTTTATGATTTTAGTGTAAACACCAAAACAGCCGCGTCTTAACACCCTGATAAGCTTTGGGCAAAATTATCGCAACGCCTTATTCAACAGGAGGTTGCGATGACGCGGGCAAACATAGAACACAGGAACATGTGGGCAGATCACATCGAACGCTGCCTCTCGTCCAGTATGTGTGTGGGACTGGTGTAGGCTCAACCACGTAAGCAGGCCCTGCCTTTACAGGTGGCTGGCCAAGTTCAGGGATGAGGGGCCCGGGCGCTTCCCATGCAGGAATGCCGCCACGATGGATTGGCTCGAGATCGCCAGTTACGGCCTGGCGGATGCAAAGGGCATCGTGCCAGTGGTGAGCAGCGCTTCGGATAGCGCGGTAGCCTCGGCTGCCAAGTGCGGCGATGTCGTTGTGAACTCGTTCACCACCCCCGACCGTGTGCTCATGTCACGACATTCCACCGACATGCGTGCCAGCATTCAGCGCCTTGCTGTCTGTGGTAGCGGAAAACTGAACACTTCGGCTTGACCATTTAGGGCACAAAGGCAGGCACGCCAACCATCACAATCGACTACCTTGGTTGCTGCCTAAAAATATCAACCAGGGAGGTCGGAAAGGTGTGATCAGCATGTCCACGGTTCATTCTATACGGCAGATGAGGAAGCGGGTCGACTCGATATCCGAGAATGCCTGAAAAACGGGCGTGTCGCGTAACACGGTGTACACCAAGCTGAAGAGCCCGACCTCACGCCACCCATCCTGGTGCGCAGGCGAGGCGACAGGTTGCTCAACGCCTACCAGGGTGTGTTTTGCGCACGGCTAGACGAGGGCTCGAGGCAGTGGCGCAAGCATCGCCACACCGCGCGCAGGATATGGCTCGCCTCTGCCCTCGAGGTGGACCGCATGAGCGCGAGCCAAGTGTCGAGGATCTGCGAGTTGTCCGACGCGATCGTTGAGGACATGCAGACCAGGGGCCTCTCTGATACGGCCTTTCCCTACGTCTGGCACGATGCGATCCGCATTAAATGCAGAGATCCGGGCCACGCCTCCTCGTGCGCGATCGTCACCGCCATCGGCGCCTGCTTAGATGGCGGTGACGATCGCTCGGGCTCGATGCCGTTGACACGGAGTCCTATGCCGGATGGTTGACGTTTCTGCGCTCGTTGCGCGAGCGGGGTGTTGAAGGAGTCGTCTGCGTAACCTCCATATCACTCCTTCTCGCACACAGCGCAGATTACCAGGGTGCGCTCATCAACCCAGCTGGAGAGCACCTTGCGGCTCGGGTATCCCATGGCCCCTATCGTGCGCGCTAGACTTTTCCCGTGCCCCGAGTAGTGATCGACCGCATTCCGCTTCTCCTCATCGGAATACCTCGGCCTGCGATGCTCCCCTTCCAGGAACTCATCGCCGCCGAGCTGGTATTCCTTCCGCCGGTTGTGGGGTGTGACACGGCTGGGTTAGCCGAGCTCTGCTATGGTGTCGGCCGTGCTGCATCCGAAACCGGCGAACGTCTCGATGGCTTTCGCCTTTTGTTCTGCGCTGTAAATCCGTATGATCCTGCCGGTCCTCTTTTGGTCCAGGATTTCCTCCGCAGTTCCAAGGGGCTAGATGGATAAATCAGGCAGGGCCATTACAGCGCTACGTGTTGAAAACTAGGCCAGCGAAGAGAACTTTGTGAAACGTTTTGTGAAGCGCGGCAGGACGAAGCTACCCCTCGGCAGAGGCGTCTCAACCGCCGGCGGGAACGTCGACACAGCTTTCAAGGTAGCTCTTCATGATGTCTTCCAATGTGGGCACGCGCCCTTCGGCCAATATGCCCAAGGCATCCAGCACATCGAATACGGCGGTTGCGTCATCGGCCCCGAGAAGGTCTTTGTTGCACTGGTTCAACCTCGCATCGAGCACAGTATGCCCGCGCCGCGCGGCCACCCTTGCAAGGGCATCGCCATCGGCAATCAGTGGGTGCCTTTGGATTTCGAAAACCAGCCCATACTCTTCGCCGGGCTTTCTGGAATCGAGATCAAACGCGAGTCCGATCTCTTGGACAACGAGCCATGTTTCGGCATATAGCTTCCCCGCCTCATCCAAGAATAGCCTCGTCATAGCGGGCACGAAATCCCCATACCCAAGAAATTTCCCGCAAAGAAGCGTTTTCGACAGGGAAGAGACCTTCGGATAGCGAGACAGCCACGCCCTGCCCTCTCGAGTTTTAAGCAAGGGGCAAACCTCTTCGGGATTTCCAAGCATTTCCGTAAGTATGTAGAACCTGGCACAGAAGGCGGCGGCGGTCCTGTTAATCCGAATGCCGGGCGCGTCATGGCCCATCGGAGTCTCGAAGCCGGCGGCCCTTTCATATGCGACCCTGCACTCCGCACGCATACCAAGCAAGGCGTAGCACAGGCTCATCTCGAAATAGGGATATCCGAGGGACGGTTGCTTATTGAGCGCGGCGAGGCGCTCTTCGGCAATCGAGAGCTGCAATTTCGCCACCTCGGGTTTGTCGTACAGTGTCAGCCGGGCAAGCTGCCATCGACACTCGAGCGCCGCCATAACCTGCAGGCTTCTCTCAAGGAGGCCTATAGCCTCATCAGTGTACGACACGGCGCGCTCAACGCTCTCTCCAACCATTAAGGCTAGGGCAGCGCGTTCTCGCAGCACTTGGGAGCGCCGCAGAATCGCCTCGGGAGGAAGGCCATCCTCCATCACATCCAAGTCATGCTCCGCGTCCCCATCCTTGAAATACCGCATTACGCTCTCAGCCAAAGTATTTGGGAAGCGGTCATTCACCGCCAAGCCCGAAAGCATCGCACTCAGGTTCTTATGGGCATAGTAGCGTGCATCGGGGTCGCTTACGCACAAAAACCGATCGCATCGAGCGAAGAAATTGAGCACGGGTGCGGGATCGAGCCCGTCGGACCACGCGATTCTGCCCAGGCTCGCCATAGCGACGACGCGCTGTTGCTCGGAAAGGGAGGCATTGCTGAGGGTGTTTTTGACCTCGACCAAATACAGCTTGTTCCTGTCCTCGATACTTGTCCCTATCTGCCTCATGAAAAGAAGCCGCAGATTGAAGAGCTGCCCAAAATCGTTGGGGCCAATCGGAGCAAGCGCCTTTTCGCATTCCTCAATCAACCCCCACCCTTCTTTAACGCCGCCATCAGGCAAGCCGATTTTCGTTTTATTCAATGCTGCGTTCTCAAACAGCAGCAAGAGGAACGACTTATTCCGAACGCCCAGACGCTTAGCTTCGCGATACGTCTTCTTGAACTCGTCGTCGGCGACTTTGAACTGACCGTTCACGACATAGCTAATCGCGCGGTTGTGCCAAAGCTGGACCGTGATGAAAGGGTCTGTCTTGTCGGTTTTCTCGGCCAAGGCGCTTTCGAGCTCCGCTTGCGACCCAGCACGATCGCAAGCGGCGTCCGCGATAATATGGAGGGCGAAATGCCTGAAAGCCGGCTCTAAGTTTTCGTTCTCAAGCATTCTTTTCGCAACGCCGTTGTTTCCCAAGTAGATGTTGCAGAAAATCCTATCCTTGTCGAGGCAGGTGAGCTGCATTCTGGACAGTCGATCACGGTCAACCGAGTTCATCAGCCTGAAGGCAGCTACATAGTCGCATTCGGGAAGAGAGGGATCCGCCTTGTCCACTATGTCATCGAGCTGCTGCGCACACCAAAAATAGTTGACGAGAAGAGCGAACAGACTCAACGCGAGAAAGGGCGATGCCACACCCGCCAACCATAAAAGGCTAAGCTTTACCGATGCAAACAATGCATCGGACGCCAGTGCTGCAACATAGATACCGGCCTTGTAAAACCGCGCCAAAGCCTGCTTACGCAACCACAGCAAAAACAGCCCGACGACAATCGAAAACGCCAGGATAGAATGGGCCGGGTCAGGCCCCGTGACGATATCAATCGCAGCAAGGATATCTTGGAACGCCATAATCCTCCGCTAGACTCGAGTCCAATACTCGTTTGCTATTGTAGCTTGCATTCTGCATTGATCTTCCTTCATGTAGTTTCAAATCGAACACATGTTTTGTTTTTAGGAACAGAGTTACATCAAAGGAGGCCGTATCAGCCAACGCTGATACGGCCTCCCTCTAGATTCGATTTTTGTATATCACCAGATCCTGGGAGTACACCTCTCCCCTAGTCCCTCTTAAACAGATCCCTCGTGTACACCTTGTCCGCCACGTCCGCGAGCTCATCGCTCCAGCGGTTGGCCACGATCACGTCGCAGCCGGCCTTGAAGGCCTCCAGGTCGTGCGTGACCTCGGACCCGAAGAACTCCGGCGCGTCCAGCGTGGGCTCGTAGACCACCACGGGTACGCCCTTGGCCTTCACGCGCTTCATGACGCCCTGGATGGAGCTCGCGCGGAAGTTGTCGGAGTTGGACTTCATCGTCAGGCGGTAGACGCCCACGACAGGCTTCGGCTTGCCCTCGTACACGCGGTCCCACACCATCTGAAGCACCTCGTCGGCGACGAAGTCCTTGCGCGTGCGGTTGGCATCCACGATGGCCTCGATCAGGTTCTGGGGCACGTCCTTGTAGTTCGCCAGCAGCTGCTTGGTGTCCTTGGGCAGGCAGTAGCCGCCGTAGCCGAAGCTGGGGTTGTTGTAGTGGCTGCCGATGCGCGGCTCCAGGCACACGCCGTCGATGACGTCGCGGGTGTTGAGGCCGCGGACCTCGCAGTAGGTGTCGAGCTCGTTGAAGTAGGCCACGCGCAGCGCCAGGTAGGTGTTGGCGAACAGCTTAACGGCCTCGGCCTCGGTGGTGCCCAGCACGAGCTCGGGGATGCCCTTCGAGCCGTCGGCGTTCAGGCGGTCGAGCTCTGCGGGGTCGGCGCCCTGCGCGAGCAGCCCGGCGAACTTCTCCGCCGCCACCACGGCCTCGGCGTCGTCCTTCGGCGCGCCAACCACGATGCGGCTGGGGTGCAGGTTGTCGTAGAGC
>CALLFD010000413.1 GCA_937997605.1 uncultured Collinsella sp.
CGCTCTGATGTGATGCTCGGAATGGGATGCGCTTTCCTTTTGCAACCCTTGGCGGAAAGCGTGTCCCAGATTTCGGCTTCAGAATGGGATGCCGTTTCCGGATCGGCCCTCAGGCGGAAACTACGGCCCGGAGTTTGGCTCCAAAACGGGATACGCTTTCCCGGTGGCATCTCTAGCGGAAACTGCATCCCGGAATGAGCTCTCAGAACGGGACACGCTTTCCCATCGGGGCTTCAAACGGAAACCGTGTCCCGGAATCGGGCCTCAGGGTGGGACGCATTTTCCGGTAGAGGCCTGGGACGGAAGGCGTGTCCCAGAATCCGGCTAATCCGATGGCCAGGTGGTTGAGCGAGCGGGCTCCGAGGCTCCATTACTGAAAATTCATTTGTTAAACCTGGCAACCGTGGGTAGAATAAAGTCGACGGCAGCCCAAGGGTGATAGCTGGGCAGCGCCGTTACTTAGTTCAAGGGGTCAATGCCTTAACGGCGTCGACCCCTCTTCTTTTGCTTCGTACGCTGCTTAAGTGCCTCGGAAAGTCCGATAAGCGCCGTGAGGAGCGAGACCAAAGCGGTCAGGAGCTTCACGAAATCAATCAGATCGGTCATGGGCATCACCTCCCGTCGCATGGAGGGCGCTGCCCGGCACATGGAACTGCCGTCAACAACTGCCATTCTATCAAAGCGCGGTCATAAATACGAATATATGTTCTATAATAACAGTGACATGATTCTCTCAAAGTGTGGCTTTACGCAAGGATGCCGGAAAGCCGTGCTGTGCGATTTCATGTCCGCACGGGTTCCTATCCTTACGGCAATGTAGCCGCCTATGTAACGAGCGGCAGTTGACGGAGAAAGGCCCTGACCGTGCCAGACAAAAAGACGTCGGATATTTCGGCCATCGATACGACGAACTTTGCGCGCCAGATCGTGCTCGACTTTGAGTTTGCGCCGGTGCCAAAGCAGCGCCAGCGCCGCGGACTACGTAACGAGATTATCGAGGTCGGCGCTGTTAAGCTCGATTACCACGGCAACGTGATGGGCGAGTTCTCGCAGTTTGTGCAGACAGAATTTACCGAAGGCGTTGCGTTTCCCGTCCGCGAGCTCACAGGGATATCGGCCGTGGATACCGCGATGGCCGATCCGCTCTATGTGGTGATCAAAAGGCTCAGCGATTGGATCGGTCGCTATTCCGCCCAGGTGGTCTGTTGGAGCGGGGCGGATCGTCGACAGCTTTTGACCGAGTGCCAGACAAAGCACATCGACCTTGCCGCATTTCCTACGGACTGGGCCGACCTGCAGGCGTTTTACACCTCGATCATGGACGTGGGCAGCCACGGGCGCGTCTCTTTGAGTGACGCGGCGACGTGGTTTGGCATCGAGTTCGACGAGTCGACGGGTCACGCCCACAGCGCCCTAGCCGATGCGCGCGTGACCGCTAAGTTGCTCAAGCAGGTAATGGACGGGGGCTACCACGTGAGCCCGCGTGCCCAGGAAGTCCGCCAGCGGTGGGGGATGGGCGAGCGAGCCCAGACACGCCTTTCCAGCAAGTGCCCCGAGCTGAGCGATCTGCTGCTGAAGCTGAAGGCGGAGGGGAGGTAGGGGGACGCCCTCCGCCTATGCTGGCGCGGCATCTTATTGCCTAGCAGTTCCTGATGTTGGCAAATGGCTTCCACAGTGGCCAATCGCGATCAGCTGCGCCTCATCATCAAAGCAAAAGTGCAGACGGAATGGATTGCGGCAGTTGCGACCGTCGCCCTTGACGTGCGGCAAGATGCAAATCTGGTTGCCCTTGTAAATGCGCTGGCGAAGCTGTATAAGTTCGAAGCCGATTGTGTCGGTTAACTTTGCTGGCTTTCTTTGCGCCATTCATGGGCATCCCAGAGGTATTCGACTAGCGTCGCCGAACTTCCTACAGCAAGTTTTGCGTGTCTTATGGTCAGTCCTTTATAGCTGTCGGCTTTGCCGTGACCTGTTCCATATGGGTTGCGCAGCTCGGCAATACCGCCGGCGATGTTGCCGAGGCTACTGAGGATGCGCTTTATGGTCCCTCCCGCCGGGAGGTCGGCGTTAATGTCGTCTGTCTCAATGCCGAGGCACTTCATCGTTTCCTTGACAAGCTGCGATACGCCCCAATTGCCCCCATAGTCTCTGCTGTTTTCTTCAAGGATTGTTTTGCAACAACTTTCGATCAGTTCCTTGGACTTACCAATTGCTTCAGTTGGATTGGTCTCTCGCGATGAAAAGAGAACATCGATTTGTTGACGCATGTAGTCGCTCGTGAAATGGGTCTCAAGTTCCTCACGTTGGGCGAGAACGGAGACGCCTGCTCGTTCTCGCCTCGCAACGGGCTTGCACTTTTCATAAAGAAAATGATGGTTCTTAGCGTCGCGAGCTGTGGAAGTGCCATCCATTTCGCTGGCGTATTCAGGCTGTGCCTCATAGTAATCAAACAGGTCGCATAGCAACTTTGTTCCGCTTACATCAGATTCTTCTTCGATGTACTTGGTGAGAGATCTACCTTTCGATAGGCCGTAATGAGCGCAAAGCGCAACGCCAATGCTGCTTTTAGTAAAAGTGTCGAAGGAGCTTGTTGTGAAATTAAGAACATAGCCGCCACGGTTGAAGAGTCTGAGAAACAACCCTTTTTCAATTTCGGTCATAGCCATTTTTTCTCGCCTTGCAAAACACCTGATACTTCTTGATGAGGCATTATAAGGAGACGATGCAAGCTTTCCTAGAGTGGGCGTCATCGCCCGTTGAATCGTGTCCAAGATTATCTGAACGGAAAGCTATTATGTGCAATTCTGGTAGCTCTCTTTTGAACAGCTGTCTTCGCTTGCCCAGATGGGGTCATACGCCTTGAAGCGGTTCCCCTCTGCCTCCCAACATCTCGGGAACCGTAATTGATTCATTATGGTTCCACTTCAACGATTGCCGCGCATGTCGCTGCGCGCTCAATGCAGTTCTTTTATGATGCTTTGTATTGCGTTCTCCTACACACGCTTTAATCTGCGCAAATAATGGTCTTGCTCCATTTTATTGGAGACAATTGCATTGCCTGCCTATCTGCACCAGACGGCTATTTCCCTTTCGCCCTTTGCTAGAATCGTAAGCACATTTGTATTGCATCGTGCAATCGCGGAGGTTCCCATGAAGTACGCCGACCTTATCGACGGAGAAGCCACCCCGAGCGAGCTCAGAAGCTTCCTCGTGGACGGCGAGAATGTGGCGGTAACCATCCGCATCCCCAAGAACATGCGCGATGCCGCCAAGGAGGCGGCCGCTCTCAATGGCATTAGCTTCACGTCCCTCGTGAAGACGAGCCTCATTGAGCGCCTGTCCAAGAAGGAGAACTAACGATGGCGGACATCCGCAAGCTTGAGAACGAGCTCTGGGAGGCAGCAGACGAATTGCGTGCCAACTCCAAGCTGACGAGCCAGCAGTACTGCATGCCGGTTCTGGGCCTCATCTTCCTGCGCTATGCATGGGGTCGTTTCAAGCGCGCTGATGAGCAGATTGAAGCTGAGCGTGCCACTATCACGGGTCGCAAACCGCCCAAGCAGGCAGCGGACTACTCCGTCAAAGGCGCGATGTTTATCCCCGAGGAGGCCCGCTACGACTACCTGCTCAACGTGCCCGACGGTGCCGACATCGGCAAGGCGGTCAACGAAGCCATGGCAAGTATCGCTGCCATTAATCCCTCGCTCGCGGGCGTCCTTCCCGATACTTACGCCGAGCTTGGCAATGACCTGTTGCGCAGCGTCATCCGCGTCTTTAACAACCCTGCCCTCGACGAGGAGGGTGATGACATTATCGGCCGCATCTATGAGTACTTCCTCGGCAAGTTTGCTCCTGCGGTGGCTAGCGACGACGGCGTTTTCTTCACGCCCAAGTCGCTCGTTCGCATGATCATGAACGTCATCGAGCCTTCGCGTGGCAAGATGCTCGATCCCGCCTGCGGCTCGGGCGGCATGTTCGTCTCCGCCAGTGACTACGTACGCGAGCAGGGCGGCAACCCCGCCGAGACCATGATGTTCTACGGTCAGGAGAAAGTCGACTACAACGCCAAGCTTTGTCTCATGAACATGGCTGTTCACGGTATGCAGGGCAACATCAAGTCGGGCGATGACGCCAACACCTTCTACAACGACGCGCATGCGCTCGACGGCAAGTGCGACTTTGTGGCCGCCAACCCGCCCTTTAACGTGGATAAGGTGAAGCACACAAAGGCTCTGGACGCCGGTCGCCTGCCACTTGGCGCACCGAAGGCGAATAAGAGGAAAGAAGTGTCCGCAAGCGGTGCCAACTATCTCTGGATTAATTACTTCTACTCCTACCTCAAGGACACGGGCCGCGCGGGTTTCGTCATGGCGTCCTCCGCTACCGATTCCAACGCCGAGCGCGCCCAACGTTGCAAACTCGTGGAGACCGGCCACGTGGACGTGATGCTCTACGTTGGTAACAACTTCTTCTACACCAAGAGTCTGCCGTGCACGCTGTGGTTCTTCGACAAGGGCAAGCCCGAGGCGCTGCGCGACAAGGTCCTATTCATCGACGCCCAGCGCTACCACACCGCCGTCTCCACGACGCTTAACGAGTGGACGCCTTGGCAACTCAAGAACCTCTCGGCCATCGTCTGGCTCTATCGCGGCGAAATGGGCAAGTACCACGACCTCATTGAGGCGTACGGGGATCGTGCGGCAAAGGTCGCGCCGCTGTTTGGCGGTGACGCGGCGGAGAAGCTCTTGGGTATCGGTGATGTTGAGGATTTCGCCATTGCTCACGAAGTGATGCTGGCGGCCATTGAGGCACAGAAAGCCGCCGCTAAGGCAGAAGTCGATGCCCTGCCCAAACGCGAGCGGAAGAAGCGCCGTGAGGCCCTTGCTGAGGTGACGGCCCGGATGGAGTCCGCCGCTACTGAGATCGGCGAGGCCGTCTGGCTTGTCGAGAAGTTCGGCGAGGGCGAGTACGTGGATGTGCCGGGGCTGTGCAAGGTAGCCACGCGTACTGAGATTCAGGGCGACCAGCCTGCCGAGAAGAGCTCTTGGAGCCTGACGCCGGGTGCCTACGTGGGCGTGCCTCCCGTCGAGGACGACGGCGTGGACTTCCACGAGCGCATGACAGAGATTCACGCAGAGTTGCTGGAGTTGCAGCGCCAGAACAATGACCTTATGACTGTCATAGACCGTAACTTTCAGGAGCTGGGGCTATGAGGGTCAAGCTAAGCGATGTGTGTGTTGAGGGTGGCATCCAGACTGGTCCCTTTGGCACACAACTTCACCAAAGCGATTATTCGGAATGGGGAACTCCTGTTTGCATGCCTGTGAATCTTGTGGACGGATCTATTTCTGAAAACGGAATTGCCAGGGTGTCTGAGGAGCATGTCGAAAGGCTTAGCCGCTATAAGGTGAAGCGCGGAGATTTGATTTATGCGCGTCGAGGGGATGTCGGAAGGGGTTCTCTTGTGGGCGCCCGTGAAGATGGCTGGCTGTGCGGTACCGGCTGTCTCAAGGTCACACCCGACCCTAGTAAAATTGATTCTAGGTATTTGTTCTATCTAACATCGCTGCCCGAAACTATTGGCTGGCTGGTCAACCATGCAAAAGGCACGACGATGCTTAACCTCAATACAGCAATCCTTTCGTCGTTACCGCTCGTAATTGAAAAGAACCTTGAGAAGCAACGCCGTATCGCTGGCGTGCTCTCTGCTTATGACGAGCTAATCGAGAACAACCGCAGACAGATTAAGCTTCTGGAGGAGGCCGCCCAGCGCCTCTACAGGGAGTGGTTTATCGACCTCAAGTTCCCCGGTCACGAGACCACGCCCATTGTCGATGGTCTCCCTGAGGGGTGGCAGAAGGGTAGCCTGCTAGATTTCGCTGACTTCTATAGGGGGAAATCATATACATCAAACGATCTTGTCGAGTCAGGAAAGATGCGACTTGCCAATCTGAATAGCATTGCTGCATACGGCGGCTGGGCTTGTGGCGCTGAAAAGCCATATGCAGGCGCATATAAACCTGAGCAGTTGATTTCGTTCGGTGACGTAATCATGGCTGTTACTGATATGACGAAAGAGCGGCGACTCGTTGGGCATGTTGCAAGAGTCCCGAGGCAGGCAGATGGTTTCCTGATGTCGATGGATTTGATCAAGTTTGTCCCAAAAAACGTGACCGCAAACTATCTCTATACCACCCTAAGGTTTAGCGGCGTGGCGGAAATGATAGCTATGCTCGCCAATGGCACGAATGTGCTTCATCTCAAGCCAGATGCGCTGGACCGCGTTATTTTTATCAGGCCTGATTGTGAAATACAGGAGCGGTTTTCCGAGACTGTTGAGTCGCTAATTGTAACGTGTGAACACCTTGAGCAGGCGGCCTCCTCAGCTCGCGAGGCGCGCGATCGTCTGCTTCCCAAGCTCATGTCCGGGGAAATCGAGGTGTAGCGATGGACCGCGAAAAGACGTTCCAGATATGTTTCAACCACGGTCTCATCAATTGGCTCGACCCATGCGAGATCAACGATGCGATTCCGCTTGATTCGAAATATCGTCCGGCAGATGCCATGATATGGAATGGAGGAAGGCCATGACTAGCCGTTACTCCGAGGAGGAAGCTGTCCAGAAGCCTGCGGGTGAGTTACTGCGCTGTATGGGATGGGACGTCTACTATTGCTTCGACGATGAGGTTCTCGGCCCCTGTGGCACGCTGGGCCGCGACTCCTATAAGGATGTCCTTCTCAAGCGCGATCTCATGAACGCGTTGGTTGAACTGAACGAGCATCTTACCGAGGCGGAATGCGCCGAGGCTGTGGCAACCTTGGAGCAGGTCTTCGTCGGCGATTCGCTGCTCCAGACTAACGAGGCAAAGTATAAGATGCTTCGCGACGGCATACCGGTGAAGAAGGTTCAGGCCGATGGCTCCACGCGTACTGAGCTTGCACAGGCTTTCGACTTTGAACATCCAAAGATGAACCGCTTTGTGGCGGCAGAGGAGCTGTGGGTGAAGGGCCCCATGCATCGACGTCGCTGCGACCTGGTAGGCTTCGTCAACGGTGTGCCGCTGCTGTTTGTCGAATTCAAACGTCACGACAAGGACGTGTTGCGCGCGTACGAGGACAACTACACCGACTACCAGGACACCATTCCCCAGATTTTCTATTACAACGCCTTTGTGATGCTCTCCAACGGGCTGGAGTCCAAAATCGGAACGTTGGGCAGTTCCTATGAGTTCTTCGGTGAATGGAAACGCCTGAGTGAGGGCGACGCTGGCAGTGTTGCGCTCGAGACCATGCTGAGGGGTGTGTGCGCCAAAGAGACGCTGCTCGACCTCTTCCAGAACTTCATCCTGTTTGATCATTTCGACTCGCCGGCCGCCAAGATCCTGGCGCGCAATCACCAGTACCTGGGCGTGAACGAAGCCGTACATGCATACTCTGAGCGCGAACTGCGCAATGGCAAGCTCGGCGTCTTCTGGCATACGCAGGGCTCGGGCAAGAGCTACTCGATGGTTTTCTTGGCCGAGAAGATTCGTCGAACGCAATCGGGGTCTCCGACGTTTCTAGTGCTCACAGACCGCGATGAGCTCAACAAGCAAATTAGTGAGACGTTCGAAAGCTGCGGCTGCCTGGCGGGTATCCCCGCCGAGCGCTGCCGCGCCACGAGCGGCAAGGACCTGGTGGAGAAGCTCAAGGGTAATCCGAGCTATATCTTCTCGCTTATCCAGAAGTTCAACCAGTCTGACGCCGAGCCCATCGTGCCCGACCACGATATCGTCGTGCTCTCCGATGAGGCACATCGATCCAACAACGGTATCTTTGCCGAGAACATGGTTAAGTTACTGCCTACGGCGTCGCGACTGGGCTTTACGGGAACGCCCATCCTGGCATTCGACAATCTCACCGCCAGAACGTTTGGCGGCTATGTGTCGGTTTATGACTTCAGGCGCGCCGTCGAGGACGGTGCTACGGTGCCGCTCTTTTATGAGAACCGAAGCGACCAACTCGGCATCGAGAACCCGGAGATCAACGACGAATTGCTCCAAGCCGTGGAAGATGCCGACCTGGACGCCGACCAGACCGAGAAGGTGCAGGCCCAGCTCAACCACGGTGTCCATATCATCATGGCCGAGCCGCGCCTGAGGGCTGTGGCCCGTGACTTCGTCTCCCATTACACGAGCATCTGGGAGTCGGGTAAAGCCATGTTCATTTGCGTGAACAAAGTCACCTGCGTGATGATGTTCAATTACGTGCAGGAATACTGGGCTGAGGCGCTCGACGAGGAGCGCGCAAGACTCGCCGGCATGGATCAGCAGCAGGCTATGGAGCAGCGTCGTAAAATTGCCTGGATGGAATCCACTGAAATGGCGGTCGTGGTGAGCCAGGAGCAGAACGAGATCGATCGCTTCCGCAAGTGGGGGCTCGACATAGCGCCGCACCGCCAGAAGATGGAGGAGCGCCAGCTCGATGATGAGTTCAAGGATGCCAACAACCCGTTCCGCATTGTCTTCGTATGCGCCATGTGGCTCACCGGCTTCGACGTGAAGTCGCTCTCTGCCATGTACTTCGACAAGCCGCTCAAGGCCCACAGTCTCATGCAGGCTATCGCGCGCGCCAACCGCGTGAGCAAGGGGAAGAGCAACGGCCTCATCATCGACTACGTCGGCGTCGTGAAGGCTCTGAGGAAGGCCTTGGCCGATTATACCGAGAACCCCGGTGACGGAGGCGGAGTCGACCCGGTGGTTGACAAAGACGAGCTACTTGCGAGGATTTTTGAACTTACGGACGGCGCTGTCTCGTTCGTGTCGTCACTGGGCTACGAGCTCGAATCCCTACTGACAGCAGAGGGCTTCGACAAGGTTGCAGAGATCAAGAACGCCGCAGACTGCGTGTCGCAGTGCGACGAGGCAAAGAAACGTTACGGTATCATGTGCCGTGAGCTGTTCACCCTGTACAAATACGTGAGCCGACGCGAGGTAGACGAGGAGCTGCTGGCCAAGCGAGATGCCCTGCGTGCCGTCTTTAACCATATCAATGCTCACAGAGCCAGTGCCGACACAACTGAGCTCATGGTCCAGCTGCAGGGCATCGTGAGCGAGCATGTGGTGGTCAGCGAGGCCTCCGAGGGGCTCAAGACAGCTACCAAGTTCGATATCAGCAGTATCGACTTCAACAGGCTCTCGCAGGAGTTTGCTAAGGCCAAGCGTAAGCACCTCATCATTGACGACCTGCGTTCTGTCATAGAAGCGCGCCTCGAGGTCGCGCTGAAGGGCAATCCCAGGCGCATCGACTACTTCGAGCGCTACGAGCGGATTATCGAGAGCTACAACTCCGAACAGGACAAGGCGATGATCGAGAAGACGTTCAACGATCTCATCAACCTGTCCCGCGACCTTGATGACAAACAGAAGGAGTGGGTGCGCGAGGGCTTTCAGAGCCAGCAACAGATGACTGTGTTCGAGATGCTATTCAAGGACACGCTGACGCCTGCTGAGATTAAGCAGGTTAAGAGTGTCGCCATCGAGATGGTATCTATTATCGAAGAACGGCTTGCCAACATGGTGCGCTGGACGGAGAAGACTGAGACTCGCGACATTGTGAGGCTTATCGTGCGTGACGAGGTATACAAGCTTCCTGAGTCTAGTTATCCCGATGAAGCATTGCCCGGATGTATTGAGGAGATATTTAACTACTTCTATGGCATGGACCGCGCGGCATAGTTGTTGGAGGATGCAATGACGATTGACTTGCAAAAGTGTTTAGATAACCGCGAAGGCTTTCTCGTTACGGGAACTCATGACGAACTGGCCGAGCTCGTATTCTCAGATGAGTCGGATGAGTACGCTTTTGTGGGCGCTCGCGGTTTCTTTGACACCGGTAAGAAGCGCAGTCTTATTCCGGATGGTTACATCCTTCGCGGCGCCTTTGAGCTCGGGGACATCCTGTCTGGGACCTCGCTTTTCCTCATGCTTTATGTTTTCGCACGACCCGGCTTCGGAGAGTGTCGATTTTCGACGCTCAAGCTCAAGAAACCGCTTGTCGCCAAGGCGCGTGGCTCGCGCAGGACTGACAATCTCTGCAAGATTCCGGCCGATCGATTCAGCGACGATTACCTCGCATATCTTCGGGCGGTCGAAGATTATGCAAATGGAGGGACTCCCGACTGTCCGTCTAAGTGCGGAACTTTTTACGGTATGCCTTCAAGCGAACTTATAGAAGGAAGATTTACCCCCGCATTCTATTCTCCTCGAAATCGTAAGATACGTAGCACGCTTGCGAGTTCAAAGACCGTAGAGCTTTCGGAAGTCGCCAGCATTCTTTTGCCGCGAAAGGTTAGCGGCGCCGCCAGAAACGTCTTGGTTCTCAGGCCAAGAAACATTAGATTCCCAGTTGATCTTGACTCGTTGGAGCGGGGTGAGGCAACAACGGTGCCCCTGCGCAAGGGTGATATTGTCATGTGCCTCATCGGCGAGGAGAATCATGCCATCGTCTTTGACCGCGATGGGGAAGAGCCCGTTTATGCGGGCACGAGCATGGCTGTTATTCGTGCCAACGGGATATCTCCGGAGTATCTCTGCTTCTACCTTTCCAGCGATATCGCAAAGCAGGCCCTGTCATCGTTGGCAGGTGGCGTCATCATGAAGCGCCTAGCGCTTCGCGACCTCAGTGTTTTTCCCGTTGTCGAACCATCGATGGACGAGCAGTACTATCTCACCGAATATGCCATCCTGTCCGGACGTGCGCCGAGGAACTACCAAGACCTCGAAGGCCTAAAGGGTGCGGAACCGTCTGCGGCGGAAGAGATTCTTAACGCCGAAATTGCCGATAGGATTCAGGCGTATAACGAGGAACAGTTGCGCACTTTCCTTTCCTCGGACATCCGTGAGCTAAATACCTGTTTTTCGCACGGTGCTTATAAGGCGGCAATCATCCTTGCCGGTTCCATTCTCGAGGCGGTTCTCATCGACTGGATTTCTGAAATCAAGCACGTTAACTACTTTGAGGAAGATTATCTGGTCAGAGATAGAAGAAGTGGGAAAACGAGGCGCGCCGACCTCATCGACTACATCAACGAGATTAAATATCTGGAGAGGCCTCGTTGGATAAAGGAGGCGGACATGGCGCACCAGATTCGCAAGAAGAGGAATCTGGTCCATGCGAAGTTGTGCATCGATACGGATGAGGTCAACGAGGAGACTGCACGCATGGTCATCGAGTATCTTGACATGGTTCTTCGAACCAGAGGGGCACACTGTCTAGGCTGATTGCCGGTCTACGTTCTCCCACACCAGGCATTTGGGCGCTTCTTAACAGCCCTCCCAGGTAGCGTGGCGCTCGTAATGTCGACGCATCAATCTGAAATGCCGACACTTCGATGCTCAGGGCAGGAAAGCGGGCTCATTGAGGTCGGTGAGTCAGTGGCCGTCGTGCATGCCGTTGTGGTTGCCCAGCTAAATGTTCAGGCAGAAAGTGCCTCTGGGCGCAAGCGCATCGGCATGCTCGGAGATGATGCCCACGGCATCGACCTGCCGGCAGCCTTGCCAAAAGGGTTTCTTTCACAAAAAGGGGCCTCCAGAAGTCTGAAGGCCCGCGCACGGCGTTGCGGCACAGATCCAGAAACACTTCGGCTCCCTCGCAGAAGCGCTCACGTGCAAAGGCGCCCGAGCCGCTTGCGATGCACGCGCTGTCGGCGAAGAGCTATCGGCTAGACGATTCGCGCGGACAGCGGCTAAAGCTGGCGTGGGATAAATCGATAATTGATGAGAACGAACACGTGTTCGTTTATATGGTAAGATATATGCCGGCGGGAGCGATTTCATTCGATATCGTTCTTGCCGGTACTTTTTACTTCCGCATGCTGTCGGCGCGGACTTCGAATTCAGAGAGGGCGATTGCAATGCTATACGAATTTAAATAGATCTCTAATGCTTAATTAAGACCATGTCTATGTCAAAAGACATACAAAAGTGTTAGTCTTTTGACATGAAACACTTTGATGAAATATTCGAACTGGCGGCAGATGGCTACGGCATCGTGACTGCTGCGCAGGCACGCGAGATTGGCGTAACCACTGGAGAACTGAGCCGATGGTGTGCCACTGGGAAATTGATGCGCCGAGGACATGGGGTGTACAAGCTCACCCAATGGGTTCCGACGCCCCGTGACGTCTTTGCGGAGGCAGTGGCTCTTGTTGGTGACGAGGGTTTCCTGTGGGGCGAATCAGTGCTGTCTATGCACGCACTTGCACTTGTTGATCCTCGTGCCGTGACCGTGGCAACACCAAAGCGTATTCGCCGCAAACTGCCGGCTTGGGTAAAAACAGTGTGCGCTCCAGAGAATGCGAAAACGACGTTCTATGAAGGAATCCCTTCTCAATGCGTTGCCGATGCGATTGAGGCTTGTAGGGGGTCCGTTATGACCGAACGCCTCATCGAGGCAACCAAGCACGCTCAAGCCGAGGGCCTTATTACCTCCAATGAGCATGAGAGACTGATGAAGGAGCTGTCGTGAAGGAAGTCAAGAAGCCAACCAGCAGACGTAACCTTGACATAGCGATAGACCGACTCTGCACTGATTTGGGCGAAGAACCGGGCCGCGTTAAAAGGCTCATTGCGGCCGTTGTTGTTGGGCAAATGCTACCCGATGGAGCCGCAAAGGGTGGAAATGCCCTGAAGATTCGCTTTGGGAAGGATGCCACGCGGTTCTCGCGCGACCTCGATACCGCCAGGGCATCCTCACTGAACGATTACATGACGAAGCTTGAAGATTCGCTCACTATGGGCTGGAACGGATTCTCGGGTGCCATTGTTCCGAGGGAGCCCGCATCTCCGAAGGGAATTCCAACTGCTTACGTCATGCGTCCGTTCGAAATCAAGATTGCCTACAATGGTAAATCGTGGATGACGCTGCCGCTTGAGGTCGGTCATAACGAAATCGGCGACGCCGACGATCCCGATATGGTTTCCTCGCCTGAAGCTGCGGCAATATTGAAAGGTCTCGGGTTTCCCGAACCGGGGCCGGTTCCGTGCATGAGGCTCGAGCATCAGATTGCCCAGAAACTTCATGCTGCGAGCAGCCCCGGCAGCGAGCGCGCCCATGATCTGATAGATCTCCAGATTGCAATTTCCAACGGGGAAATTGATTACCTAAAAACTCGAGAGGTCTGTATCAGACTCTTTGCGTATCGTGCGGAGCAGGAGTGGCCTCCAATGATCTCGAGGGGAGTGGGCTGGGACTCACTGTATTTCTCCCAGGCGGAAGGACTTAACGTTTTGCCGACTGTCGATGATGCCGTGGCATGGGCGAACGACTTGATTGCAAAAATCGATTCTGCTCGTTAGTGACACTGCTGAGATCTCTCGCTTACGCCATAGCAACCCCACGCGCAGCACTCAGCAGCTCGTACTCCCTCTGGCTCCACTGGCGCAGCTCTGCCGCGCGCACGGCGTCGCGGCACAGATCCAGGAACACCTCGGCGCCCTCGCAGAAGCACTCGCGGGCAAAGGCGCCCGATCCGTCCGCAACGCACACGCCGTCGGCGAAGAGCTTCCAGCTGGACGGCTCGCGCGAGTCGTCTCCGAGCAGCTTGATCTGCAGAACATGTGGGCCGCCAGCGGCACATAGCCCTTCTTCCAACGCCTGCACCGTAAAGCGCATCTGGAGGGACAGAGTATAAAATCCAGAAAAGTGTCGAAATGGGCACCTTAAAACTTCGGAAAAGTGTCAAATTCGATAGGCAAATTATCCGGAAAAGTGTCGCTGGATGACAAAACAGCACTTAGAAGCCGGTGCTGGATGCGGGATCCTGCGGCCGTCTTCAGCTCTCGCTACTCGTCGTCCCTGTCGTTGGGGTCGCCCTTGAGGGTGTTGATGTCCAGGTACTGGTTATCGTCCTCTTTTTGCTGGGTTTCCGACTCCGCTTGGGTGGGGCCGCGGAACAGCTGGAATCCCTCAAACGCAATGACACCGAGCAGGGCAATGATAATGGCGATAAAGGCAACCTTGACTGCCTGCGGAAATTCCGAGAAACGCAGCGCCTTTTCCTCGGCGTAATAATCGGCGAAGCGCTCTTCGCCCGTGCTTTTGGTATACGCCGGCGCGGACGCGGCCTCCGGGTCATATTCCGGTGCGGGCGTGGCAGCGTACGGATCGTTGAGATAATCGCTCGATGCGGTGCCATAATCCTCGGTCTCGATGCGACCGTTGCCAGCATAGCCATCGGAATAATCGGAATATGCCGCACCGCCCTCATAGTCCGCGGCGCTCGTGTTGGCGGCAAAAAGCGGGTTAACTGGAACATCGAGCGCCGGCATGCCGGTAGAGGTCTCATCCAGATCGGCTGCAGCCCAGGAATCGTGGGTAACCTGATGGGCAACGGGCTCATCGAGCCTTGTGACCGGAGGCTTGCGTGCCGCAGGAACAGGCAACTGCTGGGCGCTGTACATAACGGTGCTGTCGGCCGATTTGCCCTGCGTCGCTGCAGCGAGAAATGCCGCCGTCTCGGACGGGTCGCTTGCGGGGCGGGGAGCGGGCGTGGGCGCCGAAGTGGGTGCGGGCGTCGAAACAGGCGACTGCGCAGGAGTCGGCGCAGATGCGGGATTGGGACTTGACGGGCGAGCCCCGCCGTCCATGAGTTCGTCGGCGGTCCACGGGCGATCATCCATCACGTCGTCAAGGCTCAGCGAAAACAGGTCGTCTTC
The DNA here is from genome assembly GCA_937997605.1 of uncultured Collinsella sp. Lineage (GTDB taxonomy): Bacteria > Actinomycetota > Coriobacteriia > Coriobacteriales > Coriobacteriaceae > Collinsella. The sequence continues at coordinate 14,697 of CALLFD010000413.1, forward strand.
ACTCTCATCGAACATGTGGTGCACATGTCCACCAATTGCCGGAATCAATCCGCGACCGGTGCATGATGCCTTGCTCAACGCCATTCTGTTCCATCCTTTCGAAATACTAATGACATCGATTATATGGAACTTCCCAAGCTGCTCGGTCTTGGATTCGTGCTTTCCAGAACTCGCGCCCAAAAGGGGAGGGGCAATCCAGGCGAGTGCCTACTTGTCGCCGGCTGCCGCCTTGGCCTCATTGAGGTAGCTATAGAAGCTGTACTTGGAGATGCCAAAGAACTCGCAGGCGCGCTCGCTCGACTTGGAAATGAGGAAGGCGCCGCGACGGTCGAGGTAGCCAATGGCACGAATGCGCTCGTCTTTGGTCATGAGCGCCGCGGGCTTGCCCACAAACTGCTCGCACTCGTGCAGCAGGTCCTCGAGTAGGTCGCCGATGTTCTTGGTAATGGGCTCGGGCTCGGTATAGCCCGTGCCGCCGGTGCCGGTAAAGGCATCGAGCGAGCGCTCAAAAGCCTTCATGAGCGTAATGTCAAAGTTGATGCCCAAAATGCCGACGGGCTTGCCCTCGTCGTTGCGGATAAAGATCGTCGAAGATTTGAGCAGCTTACCGTCGGTGGTTTTAGTGAGGTACGGCTCGCGGTCGTGTACATCGGTGGCGCCCTCGTGCATGGACTCAAACACGATATGGCTGGGGCCGTCACCCAGTTTGCGCCCGCTGACGTGGCCGTTTTCGATCACTACGATGGAGTGGTCCACGTCCTCGGTCTCCAGATCGTGGACGACGACTTCGCAGTTGGGGCCAAATTGGAGCGCCAGACCGTGTGCGAGGCGCTTGTAAAACTCAATCTGTGCGGGGGTCATGGGTACCTTCCTAAAAATTAGTTTGGGCTCACTATGTCATAAACCACACATGACCGCAAACAAATCCATCAACAAGGCAATTCATGACCGTTCGGCGGCGAAAAAGTACCGATTACGGCAACAAACAATTCGTTAGATATACCAATCAAAAAGTGTGATAGAACATTACTAACAAACTTTTTGTTTGGCATCCACATAAAAGTTCAGTCGTGTGAATGGGATCGGGCTGAAACGCGTATGCGGGGGCCGGCAAGAGAGGACTTAAGGAGTTCACCGTATGGCCGATAAGATCCAGTGGGCGAGCAACACGATGCCCAAGAGCGATGACAAGCACTTGGGAATCATGAGCCTCGACCACGTGAAGAAGGCCCGCGCCTTCCACCAGTCGTTCCCCCAATATACCGTCACTCCGCTTGCCCGCCTGGACGGTCAGGCCGCGCGCCTGGGCCTGTCCAACCTGTGCGTTAAGGACGAGAGCTATCGCTTTGGCCTCAACGCCTTTAAGGTTCTGGGCGGCTCGTTTGCCATGGCCAACTACATTGCCGACGAGACCGGCAAGGACGTTGCCGACTGCACCTTCGATTACCTGACCTCCGATCAGCTTGCCAAGGACTTTGGCCAGGCCACCTTCTTTACCGCCACCGATGGCAACCATGGCCGCGGCGTGGCATGGGCTGCCAACAAGCTGGGCCAGAAGGCCGTCGTGCACATGCCCAAGGGTTCTACCAAGCCCCGCTTCGATAACATCGCCGCCGAGGGCGCCACGGTGACCATCGAAGAGGTCAACTACGACGAGTGCGTGCGCATGGCCGCCGCCGAGGCCGACGCCTGCGAGCGCGGCGTTATCGTTCAGGACACCGCCTGGGAGGGCTACGAGAAGATCCCGTCTTGGATCATGGAGGGCTACGGCACCATGGCTTCCGAGGCTGCCGAGCAGCTGCGCGAGATGGCCATCAACCGCCCGACGCACGTGTTTGTCCAGGCTGGCGTGGGTTCGCTCGCCGGCGCCGTGGTGGGCTACTTCACCAACCTGTATCCCGATAACCCGCCCACCTTCGTCGTGGTTGAGTGCGCGCCTGCCGCCTGCCTGTACAAGGGCGCTGCCGCCGGCGACGGCGATCCGCGCATCGTGGACGGCGACATGCCCTCCATCATGGCCGGTCTGTGCTGCGGCGAACCCAACATCCTGGGCTGGGATATCCTGCGCAACCACGCCACCGCCTTCGTGTCCTGCCCCGACTGGGTCACCGCTCGCGGCATGCGCACCCTGGGCGCTCCCGAGAAGGGCGACCCGCGCGTCATCTCCGGCGAGTCCGGCGCTGTGACCACCGGCCTGGTCGAGACCCTCATGCTCGATCCCGAGTACGCCGAGCTCAAGGAACTCATCGGTCTGGATAAGACGAGCTCCGTGCTCTGCTTCTCCACGGAAGGTGACACGGACCCCGACCAGTACCGCCGCATCGTCTGGGAAGGCGAATACCCCACTTGCTAATACTGGGCGGAATAAATAGGTATCGCTCCGCCACCTCACAGGTAGATTCCTTCGTTTGAAAGGTTAAGAACAATGGCTAAAGAACTCGATTTCGACGCTATCAAGGCTGCTGCTGAGTCCCATCGTGCTGATATGACTCGCTTCCTGCGCGCTATGATCTCCCATCCCTCTGAGTCTTGCGAGGAGGGTGAGGTTGTCGCCTGCATCAAGGCCGAGATGGAGAACCTTGGCTATGACGAGGTCAAGGTCGACGGCCTGGGCAACGTTATGGGCTTTATGGGCGAGGGCGACAAGATCATCGCCATCGACTCCCACATCGACACCGTCGGTATCGGCAACATCGAGAATTGGGACGCCGATCCCTATGAGGGCTACGAGACCGACGAGATCATCTACGGCCGCGGCGGCTCCGACCAGGAGGGTGGCATGGCTTCTGCTACCTACGCTGCCAAGATGATGAAGGACATGGGCCTCATCCCCGAGGGCTACAAGATCATGGTCGTCGGCACCGTCCAGGAAGAGGACTGCGACGGCATGTGCTGGCAGTACATCTACAACAAGGACGGCATTAAGCCCGAGTTCGTCATTTCCACCGAGCCCACCGACGGCGGCATCTATCGCGGTCACCGCGGCCGCATGGAGATCCGCGTCGACGTTCACGGCACCTCCTGCCACGGCTCCGCTCCCGACCGCGGCGACAACGCCATTTACAAGATGGCCGACATCATCGCCGACGTCCGCGCCCTCAACAACAACGGCTGTGACGAGTCGACTGACATCAAGGGCCTCGTCAAAATGCTCGACCCCAAGTACAACCCCGAGCACTACGAGGATGCCCGCTTCTTGGGCCGCGGCACCTGCACCGTCAGCCAGATCTTCTACACCAGCCCCAGCCGCTGCGCTGTCGCTGACTCCTGCGCCATCTCCATCGACCGTCGTATGACCGCCGGTGAGACCTGGGAGTCCTGCCTGGACGAGATCCGTAACCTGCCGGCTGCCAAGAAGTACGGCGACGACGTGAAGGTCTCCATGTACATGTACGACCGTCCGTCCTGGACCGGCGAGGTCTACGAGACCGAGGCTTACTTCCCCACGTGGATCAACAAGGAGACCGCTCCGCACGTCAAGGCCCTCGTCGACGCCCACAAGGCCATGTTCGGTGACGAGCGCATCGGCTGCGAGCCCAGCATGGACAAGCGCACCGGTCGCCCGCTGTGCGACAAGTGGACCTTCTCCACGAACTGCGTCTCCATTCAGGGCCGCTACGGCATCCCCTGCGTGGGCTTTGGCCCGGGTGCCGAGTCTCAGGCTCACGCTCCCAACGAGGTCACCTACAAGGACGACCTGGTCACCGCTGCCGCCATGTATGTGGCTGCCCTGAACCTCTACGATCCGAGCCAGGCCGATGGCGACGCCACCGTGTTCCGCGCCGGTCTGACCAACAACAAGATCGATTAGTCCCATTCTTCGATTTTGTTGAGCCGGGGGCCGCTCGTGTCCCCGGCACCTCCTGTTGACTTGGGGCCCGCGGTCGTTATCTCCCATGCTTCCTCAACGGTGGCGGGTCCTCGTCATGGTGCTCTGTATGTTCTGCCACACGCGCATGCCGGAGCACATCTACTCATTGCGATCGTTTCATCTTTAGAAAGGACATTTCCATGGACGCTAAGTTTACCGAGCTCGTCGAGCAGCTGAACGGCCTCGATTTTAAGGGTATGTACGGTAGCGACTTCCTGCACACTTGGGACAAGACCACCGACGAGCTCAAGGCGCTCTACATCGTCGCCGACGCCCTGCGCGAGCTGCGTGAGAACAACGTTTCGTCCAAGATCTTCGACTCGGGCCTGGCCGTCTCCCTGTTCCGCGACAACTCCACCCGTACGCGCTTCTCTTTCTCTAAGGCCGCCAACCTGCTCGGCCTTGAGCTGCAGGACCTGGACGAGAAGAAGTCCCAGATCGCTCACGGCGAGACCGTCCGCGAGACCGCTACCATGATCTCCTTCATGGCCGACGTCATCGGCATCCGCGACGACATGTACATCGGCAAGGGCGACGCCTACATGGCCGAGGTCTCCGAGTCCGTGCAGCAGGCTTACGAGGACGGCGTTCTGGATCACCGTCCCACGCTCATCTCCCTGCAGTCCGATTCCGACCACCCCACGCAGTCCTCTGCCGACATGCTCTACCTCATCAACGAGTTTGGTGGCCTCGAGAACCTCAAGGGCAAGAAGGTTGCCGTCACCTGGGCCTATTCGCCCTCTTACGGCAAGCCGCTGTCCTGCCCGCAGTCGCTGATCAGCCTGCTGCCCCGCTTTGGCATGGACGTCACCCTGGCTCACCCCGAGGGCTACGACCTCATGCCCGAGGTCGTCGAGCGCGCCAAGGGCTATGCCGCCGAGTCCGGCACCACCTTTAAGCAGGTCAACACCATGGCCGAGGCCTTCGAGGGCGCCGACATCGTGATCCCCAAGAGCTGGGCTCCGTTTGCCGCCATGGAGAAGCGCACCAACCTGTACGCCGAGGGCGACGACGCCGGCATCGCTGCGCTCGAGAAGGAGCTGCTCGCCCAGAACGCCACCCATCAGGACTGGTGCTCCACGACCGAGCTCATGGAGAAGACTGCCAACGGCCAGGACACCATCTTTATGCACCCGCTGCCCGCCGACATCTCTGGTGTCTCCTGCGAGCACGGCGAGGTTAACGCCGACGTCTTCGACATGCACCGCGTGGGCATGTACAAGGAGGCCAGCTACAAGCCGTACGCCATCGCAGCCATGATGTTCCTGCAGAAGGTTGCCGATCCCGCCGCTACCCTCAAGGCCCTCGACGAGCGCAACACCGCCCGTTGG
>CALLFD010000414.1 GCA_937997605.1 uncultured Collinsella sp.
GCATTGCGGGCCTTTGCGCCGCCATCGAAGCGGCACGCACGGGTGCAACCGTCACCGTGGCAAGCGCCGGCAAGACTATGAGTGGATCGAGCTTCTTCCCCGGAACCTGGGGCCTGGGGCTTATCGGACCCGTTAACGAAGACGACGAACAAGACCTCATCGACACCATCCAGACCGTCGGCGGCGGCGTCGCCGACCCCGAACTCGTCCAGACGTTCGTCCACGGCATTCCCCAAGCGATTGACTGGCTCGAGCAAGACCTGGGCGTTGAACTCCAGCGTCCGCAAAGCGCTGAGAGCGCTCAGCAAAAGCAGTTTATCCCCTGCTTTGACCACAAAACGCGCATGTGGCGCGGCCTCACCCGCAAGCCCCTTGAGGACGCTCTAACGACCCAGATCGAGTCGCTCGGCATTCGCCTTCTCCCCCGCCATGAGCTTATCGACCTTGTTGAGGACACGAACGGCAGAATAACCGGAACCGTACTCTACGACCTTACCGAAAATCGAATCGTGCCCTTTGCTGCCAAGGCCACGATCATCGCAGCCGGTGGCACAGGCGGCCTGTTCGAGCGCAGCCTTACGTCGGCTGATGTGCTCAGCTCCTCGCAGGCCATCGCGCTGGCGCACGGCGCAACACTTACTAATATAGAGTTCATGCAGATGATGCCCGGCTTCATCGAGCCCAGGCGTAACTTGGTCTTCAATGAGAAAACCTGGCGCTACGTGCACGTAGACCAGCCGGTAGATATTGCCGACGACAAGCTGGACGACCTGCTCGAGCAGCGCTCTGGATATGGTCCCTACACGTCACGCTTGCCCTCCCGCGCTATCGATTTCGTCATCGATCAAGCAGGCGCCGAAGGCCTGGCGCTCCACTACGACTTCCCCCGCGAGGACGTCCCCGAGTTTGTGCAGACCTTTACCACCTGGCTACAAGACGAGCACGGCATCGCGCCGACCGACGAGATGCACGTGGCGATGTATGCCCACGCCGCCAACGGTGGTATCAAGATCGACAAGACCGCGCACACGGGCGTTGAGGGCCTCTACGCCTGTGGCGAGGCAACAGGCGGCATGCACGGCGCTGACCGCATCGGAGGCCTGTCGAGCGCCAATGGCATCGTATTCGGACGTATCGCGGGCGCATCGGCAGCCCTCACAGCGCAGAAAGAGCCTGAGGCGGCCCTGAGGGCGGATATCACCCTCCCCCAGTACGGCATTGCCACAACAGATGCCGAACGCCTGACACACAGCCTTAGGCACACGATGAGCACCTTTTGCATGATCAACAGGACCGAAACAGGCCTATCCGAGGCCCTGCAACAGCTTGAAAGCCTGCAAGACAAGGCCATGGCGCTGAGCAAGCCGCATGCCGATGACAGCAAGATCGCAGCCCTCGCCCGCCTACAGTCGCAGATTCGACTAGCACAGGAAATGGTCAAAGCCATGCGCAAGCGAACTGAAAGCTTAGGTTCGCACTATCGAGCAGACTAAATCGATTCTAGCTTTGAGTTTGATCACAACTTCTCAACATGCATCGAGCCCCGTAAGCATGATTCCCCTAAGGAGAACACGCCTACGGGGCTTTAGCCGTGTTTCCCTAAGGGAATCACGGCGCAGATTACTCAGCTCCGCGCCCTTTCGGGTTCGACCCCATGCGTGGTCAACAAAAAAGCGACCAGCATGAGCCAGTCGTTTTAACAATCTTTGGGTGGGCCGTCAGGGGGTCAGCCTGCTGCGCAGGCGGTCGCTGCGGCGCTTCGCGCCTTGCGCGCTGCGCTGGCAAATGCTTACGCATTTCCTCAGCTCCGCGCCCCGACGGGTTCGACCCCATGTGAGGTTAACAAAAAAGCGACCAGCCTAAGCCAATCGCTTTAACATGCTTTGGGTGGGCCGTCAGGGGGTCGAACCCTGGACCTTGGGATTAAGAGTCCCCTGCTCT
>CALLFD010000415.1 GCA_937997605.1 uncultured Collinsella sp.
GCCTCAAAGCCGTCGAGCGCGAGCACGCGGCGGCCCTGCACATGGGCGACCAGGCCGGGCTTGAGCATGGCGGTGTCGAAGTCATCGATCGCCACGAGCATATCGGCGTAGGTCTCGCGCATGGCGTCAGCCGCGTTGTTGTCGAGCAGTAGCACCGCCTCGGGGTCCAAAGCCTCAAGCGCCTCACGGAACAGCTCGCACGGCAGAGTCTCGCCCACCGCGACCGCTCCGTCACCCATGCCGGCGACGCTTGCCAGCACGCAAAAATCCTCGGGCGCGTAGCCGATGGCCCCAAGCGCCTTGCGCAACGCCGCGCCATCCGGGCCGGCGGCAAGCTCGCCACCCGAACGCTCGGCCTCGTCCAAATCGCCTTTGACCAGCACGATCGGCGAGCACGCGTTGCCCGCGATACGCACGCCACGACCCGCGAGCGATGCGAGCTCTTGCTCGGTCGCCTGGGCGATGGCTTCTTTTTTCTGGCTTTGTGACGTGGGCATGCACTCTCCAATCGTTTGCGTGCCCACCATTATATAAAAGAGCCGCCCGCGAGTGGTTGCTTTGCGGGCGGCTGGGTATAAGCACGGTCGTACTGAGTTTTACGCGGCCGAGCCGCGTCGCATTATGGAGGTCACCATGGCTGACATTAATCAGATTACCCCCGAGAACTTCGATTCCATCGTTAACGACAGTCTGCCCGTGCTGGTCGATTTTTGGGCACCGTGGTGCGGGCCCTGTCGATCCCTCTCGCCCATCGTTGACGAGGTTGCCGATGAGCTGGCGGGCAAGCTCGCCGTTGCCAAGTGCAACGTCGACGACAACCAGGACCTGGCCATGAAGTATGGCGTCATGAGCATCCCCACGCTGATTGTGTTTAAGAACGGCGAGGAGATTGACCGCTCGGTTGGCGCTCTGCCCAAGGCGAGGCTGCAGGCGCTGCTGGAGAAGCATCTGTAATACGCTTGTTACATGTTGCCGTCTGCCTGCCGTCCATGAGCGCTTTTACGCCGCTCGCCGGACTTCTGAATGCACCGAGTGCAACCACGGATAGTATGGTAGTTACAAACAGCCCCCAGTGAACGGGTGCGGGTCGCACAGACTCGTACCCGTTTTCTTATGCAGCTGCGCGCAGAGCGGGCGTAGTAAAATCTGAACCACTGAACTGCCCCATACAAAAGGAGATTTCCCATGCATGACGTCGGAATGAACATGAGCCAGCTTGCCATGAGCGTCAAGCAGGTCGACGATACCATCGAGCTCGCTCACGAGTGGAGCCATCAGCTGCTGCATGCGACCGAGAATTTTGACATGGAGCGCATCGGCGCCAAGCTCGAGGCCGCCATGGCCGCGCTGCACGAGGCGCATGACGCACTCGAGGGCTACGAGGAAGCCATCGAGGCCGACCACAACTCCGTCGGCTCCGTGAAGCTGGTGTAAGGTGGCCGAACACGAGCACGGCTGCGGGTACGAGCATCCGCACGGGGCGGACGGTGACGCGGGCTGCCACTGTAGTGGTTCCGGCTCCGAGCTGGTCCGTTTTTCGGTTACCGCACCCGACGACCTGCTGCGCCGTTTTGACGAGCAGATTGCACGCCGCGGCGACGTGGCCAACCGATCCGAGGCCGTGCGCGACCTGATTCGTGCCTCGATCGCCAAGGAGCAGATGCGCACGCCCGATGAGCATGTTATCGGGTCGCTCACCATGATCTACGACCACCATACCGGCGACCTGACGCGCCGTCTGGACGAAGTGCAGCACGACTACACCGACGAGATCGTATCGACCATGCACGTGCATCTGGATCACCACAACTGCTTGGAGATTCTGGCGCTCAAGGGTCGCGGCGAGCGCGTCTACGAACTAGCCGACCGCCTGCTGGGCCTGCGCGGCGTTAAGCACGGCGAGCTCACGTGCGCCGCCACCAAGCAGAGCCTGGGGCTGTA
>CALLFD010000416.1 GCA_937997605.1 uncultured Collinsella sp.
CATCCCACAGGTCGTTGAGGCCGTGGGTCGAAAGCTCGGCAAGATCCACGTGGGCGTCGGACGCCATCTGCTCCATTGCAGCCCAACGGCGACGGAACTTGGCCGTGCTGGCACGCAGGGCGCTCTCGGCGTCAATCCCCTCTTTGCGCGCAACGTTGACAAGGGCAAAGAGTAGGTCACCAAACTCCGTCTCGCGCTCGGGCGTTCCGGGAGCCTCGGCCTCAAACTCGGCACGCTCCTCGGCAACCTCGTCCCACACATCCTGGACCGTCTCCCACTCAAAGCCCACGGCCGCCGCCTTGCGCGAGACCTTTTGCGCTTGCATCAGCGCCGGCAGGTGCGTGGGCACGCCGTCGAGCAGTCCCTCGGGCGCGGCCTCGCCTGCTGCCACGGCCTTGTCCTTGGCGGCCTTCTCGGCAAGCTTGACCTCGTCCCAAATCTTGAGCACCTCGTCAGAGCTGTCGGCATCCGCATCGCCAAACACGTGCGGATGACGGCGAATGAGCTTGGCGTCGATATCGTGCGCCACGTCGGCCAGCGTAAACTCGCCGGCGTCGGCAGCAATCTGCGCATGCAGCACGACCTGCATGAGCACGTCGCCCAGCTCCTCGCGCAGGTGAACCGCGTCGTCCGCCTCGATGCAGTCGAGCGCCTCGTAGGCCTCCTCGATCATGTTCTTGCCAATGCTGCGGTGCGTCTGCTCGCGGTCCCACGGGCAGCCGTCGGGCTGACGCAAGCGCCAGACGGTCTGCACCAGATGTTGTAGCTCGGCCGACGCGTCGACCAGCGTGGACAAATCGCGCGAGCCCTCGGCATTTTGCTGAGCCATGTGCTGCGCCATGGTTAGTCCTCCTCCAGGATCACGTGGCGGAACGCTCCGCCCTCGTAGATGCCGTAGCTGTGCGTGCCGTCCTTGGGGATGCTCACGCTGCCGGGGTTGAAGAGCCACAGGCCCGGGTGTGCAGCGCTTTCCTCGTTGACCTTGATGTGCGTATGGCCGTAGACGAGCGCGGAGCCCTCGGGCAGCGCGGGCGCGTGGTCGACGCTGTTGTGCATGCCGGCGCCAAAGACATGGCCGTGCGTCAGGAACAGCTCGCGGCCGGTCTCGTCGAACAGCGTGGCGTAGTCGGCCATGACGGGAAAGTCGAGGACCATCTGGTCGACCTCGGCATCGCAGTTGCCGCGTACCGCGATGATGCGGTCGGCCAGGGCGTTGAGCAGCGGGATCACGCGCTTGGGGGCGTAATCGCGCGGCAGGTCGTTGCGCGGACCGTGGTAGAGCAGGTCGCCCAGCAGCACAATGCGATCGGGCTGCTCGGACTCGATGGCGGCGCAAAGGCGTTCGGCCCAATATGCCGAGCCGTGGATGTCGGAAGCGATGAGGTATTTCATGGGGAGATCCTTTCGAATGGGGTTGATATGGCTGGGCGCAGGATGTCGCCACCAGCCGCGTTATTCAAATCGCAGTGCCACGGCTTGTGCCGCCTGCATCACGCGCTGGAGCGGCACATTGTGCTCGCGGGCGAGACGGGCGCAGTCCTCGTACTCGGGCGCTGCACGCTCGCTGCCGTCGGGCAGGGTTGCCACCTTGACGGACACCTCGCCCCATAGCGTCGTTACGCGCTCAAAGCGGCGTGGCAGGCAAACGCGCTCCATGACCTGGCGACGAATGCCGTTGGTCGTGGTTTCCAAAAAGATAATCGTCTGCAGGCGCTCGATATCCTCGTGAGCACAGATTACCTGTAGCTGCCAACTGGGACGGCCTTTCTTGCAATAGAGGGGCAGCCAATGCACCTCGCGCGCACCCGCCTCGCGCAGGCGGTCGGCAGCGTAGGCGAGCACCTCGGGCGACGCGTCGTCGATGTCGCATTCCAGCTTGACGATGGTCTCGGGCGCATCGGTCTCGCGGGACAGCGGGGATGTGCTATCGCATTGCATACGGTCCGGATCCTTTCCGCGCGGGCTCGTTTTGTTCACTCAAACGCTAGCACATCGCGGGCGGC
>CALLFD010000417.1 GCA_937997605.1 uncultured Collinsella sp.
GCACAAAAACATGGCACGCTGCGCTGCTACGGCAACCCTCGCTTGTGTTTTGGGCTTGGGCCTCGCGGCTCCTGCCTACGCCGATACCGCATCCGACCTTGCCGCTGCTCGTACGAAGCTCGAGCAGATCGGTACCCAAACCCAGCAGATTTACGATGAGCTCGCAACGCAGACGCAGGCGCTCGATCAGACTGCTGGCGAGATCACGCAAAAGCAGCAGGAGATCGCCGATGGTCAGGCCAAGCTCTCGACCTATGTCGCCGGCGAGTACAAAACCGGCGGTCTGAGCCTGCTTCAGGTTCTGACGGGTGTCGACGACCTGAGCGATATGCTCAACCGTCTGTTCTACTACGGCAAAGTTTCCGATAAGCAAGCTCAGACCATTCAAGAGGTCAAGGAGCTTAAGCAGCAGCTCACCGATAAGCAGGCCGAGCAGGAGAAGAACGTCGCCGCCACGCAAAAGAAGGTCGACGAGCTTAACGCCCAGCAGGCTGAAGCCCAGAACGTCGTGAACTCCCTGGATTCGCAGCTGCAGGCCGAGCTTGCCGCCGAGGCCGAGGCCAACGCCGCGCTGCAGGCCGGCATCAACGCCAGCACCGCCGAGAAGGCCACGGTGAGCAACGAGACTGCCGGTACGACCGAGAACACCAACAACGGTGGCCAGACCAGCAATAACAACAACCAGGGCGGCAACACTCCGGCTCCTACGCCGGCACCTGCTCCGACGCCGCAGCCCTCCACGCCTGCTCCGGCTCCGACGCCTTCTGCTCCGAGCCAGTCCGTCGATGGCGGTTCTGTTGTCTCGCGTGCATACAGCAAGCTTGGTTGCGCCTATTCTTGGGGCGGTATTGGCCCGAACAGCTTCGACTGCTCTGGTTTTGTTAGCTATTGCCTCACTGGTCGTTATTGCCGCCTGGGCACCACGGGTACCTTTATGGGCTGGACGCGTGTGTCCGATCCGCAGCCCGGTGACGTTGTGGTCAACTCGTACCACACCGGCATTTACATCGGTGGTGGTCAGATGATTCATGCTTCTGACTACAACACGGGTGTTATCATCAGCTCCGTTGCCGCCGGCATGAACAACAACTACATTTTCGTGCGCTACTAAGTATTCAGATAAAGCAAACGGATATGGACCTCGTGGCTTTGAGTCATGGGGTCCATTCTTTTGCCTTTAGTGCAGTCCGCTATCTAGTTTTGAATACTAGATAGCGGCCCAATCGGTCTGCAAGATGGCTATAATTG
>CALLFD010000418.1 GCA_937997605.1 uncultured Collinsella sp.
CGCCGATGTTGAGCCAGCCAGTGGCCATAGCGCCGGAGGCGTTGGCGTAGTACCAAGAGTCACCCACCTGGAACCAGCCGGTAGCCATCGCGCCGGAGTCGCTGAACCAGTACCAAGAGCCGCCCAGGCTGCGCCAGCCGTTAGCAACCATGGCGCCCGAGCCGTCGAGATAGAACCACGCACCGCCGATGTTGAGCCAGCCAGTGGCCATAGCGCCGGAGGCGTTGGCGTAGTACCAGGTGCCCGAATCGTTGATCCAGCCAGTTAGCATGACACCGTACTCATTGAAATAGTACCAAGTTCCACCGATATTATGCCAACCGGTCAACAGCTCGCCGCTGGAAGTCGCATAGAGCCACTTTCCATAGATGGAGTCATAAATCCAGCCACTATGCTGCATGCGGCCATCAGCATTGGCGCCAGGGGTGTTCAGGAAGTAGTTTTTGCCATCAATCTGAACTCGGCCGTATGCCATATCGTGGTTTTCGGGATAGAAGTAGTACCAATCCCCGCCGATAAGCTGCCAGTTCGACACCGCGGTCCCGTCAGCGCCAAAATAGTACCAAACGGCTTCGTAATCGTTATACCACTGGTTCGTGACCATGACGCCAGTCTCGGGATCGAAATAGCGAAGGTTGCCGTCCTCGCACCGAACGAGTCCGGTCTGCATCGAGCCATCGTTGTCGAAATAATACGTTCCAGCAGGACGAGAAACAGAGAAACCTGTCAAATTGCGAGACTCGCTATGATCAATATATTGAAGACCAACGAGAGAATCAATATCAGCAAATGAGGACGCCGGGGCAACCGTCATGCAGGCGGCGGCAAATACAGCAACTCCCAGCGCTGTTAGTCCTCGCCATCTTTCTCGAAGGTTATTCATACGACATCCTTTCTCCGAGATTTAAGGCTCTCTTAAGTTATTCTCAGACTATCAATTTAGTTTTTCAACAGGAAATCGATAAAAGGTATCTTTGTGACTGCAATTTGATGAGAGCCGCCACGTCCTTGCCGTCCCGTGCATTGTCGACAGCAACGTCTTATGGCACAAACCGGATATCCTTTTCGGCGCAAATCGTTTGAGCAGGCGGCACGCGGAAGGAGTGTGTAGAGCGGTTTTCTGCTGGCTGCCAGCCACGGCATCCTTTCGGAAACCTAATTGCCGCCGGAATTAAAGTCCCCGGCGCGGACTCACCTTATCTCCCCGACGCGGGCTCGATATCCTCTCGGATATCTAATCGTCTTGGACTTTTACCTGCCCAAGCACAGTACAACTTTTACGTGCCGCCACACGGAGCAAGGCTCGGGGATTATTCTCTAAAAACCATGCTTTCAAAGCAACTTAGGCACAAACGTAGTCAAACAAAATACCTTTCAGGTCTTTCTTGAAGATAAGCAGTAGATTAAAGTATCCGACAAGAAATCCCGCATTACATTCAACCCGCAGAAAAAACAGAGCACTAATACTCCGCCATGCCTTCGGACTCATATAAAAACCTCATATGATCGACATCGAATCTAAACGATAGCACATCTATAGATTTGCGTACATCAGAACACAGGCAAACGAATTTAAAAAACGAATCAGTTAATTCGCTTTCAAACTCTTTGTCGCATATACGTTTTCCAAGCTCAATAGCTTGGCTCAATTTAGTAGCGACAAAGTGGTTGGAAATTAAACCAAGCATGTTATTAGCCTTCTCAAGGCTATCAAGAACAGGCAAAACGTATTGTATTGCGAAATCTAATGTGACGGTATCATCCTCAATATAATTCGGAAGTCGATACGCTAAATCACATGTATTTATATAATATTTGATCCATGACTCTTTCATTTTTGGAAACCGAGAGATATGGATTAACCGACTTTCAGCAGAGGTATCGCCCAATCTATTAGAAGTTGGAATTAAAATAGTATTTGACCTTTGCTTTCGCCAAGACGAATTATCGAAATTCAATCGAACACGAATATACTCTTGCAACCAGACAAAATAGCACGCTCCATCATCCGCTAAAGAACATCTAATTAAAAGAAAAGGTATTGCAAACATTTCAGCGTATAAAAGCGTCTTCGTATCAATGGAAAATGGAATTTCAGGTTTATCTTCGAGTGGCTTGTTTGTTCCCTTCACCTGAATTGCCATTAATTCACCAGTAGCGAATCCGTTTTCAAAGCGCTCAAAAATTTTATCGATTCCAAAATCACGTTCTGTTAAGTCTCGAACAACCCAGTTTTCAGAAGGCATAAGGGAGGTGACGAAAGAGCATGCCTCTGTATCAATTATGTGGCTATTTGGACGTTTCGGAGGATATGCCATAAAAATCAGCTCCATCAGCCTTAGCGCAAGAGCACCTAATAACGACAAAATAAAGATAACAACCAACATAATTAGACTGCATGTCAGTTGATATCGAATAAGCGGTTAAGGACACAATAACCAATAAAACAATAGCACTCACTGTGTCCAGGGGCATGGACCATCTCCTCCATCCTTCCTGCTCGAGCACGTCAGAGTAACCACCCGGTGAAACCATTGGCCGAGAGCTGCGCCCCCAGTCCCCGGGAAGCGGCCCTCTTGATTAAACTGCTCAGTATTTCGTGCTCACGGGCTCAATTCCCGGTGACCACTTGAGTCACTTCATAGTAGAGAGCAACGACAATGTCGACGCTGCAGGTCTTAAGAATACATTCGCAATAGATGTTCCGGCTGTTCACGCCACTGCAGTGAAGCTGACCGGCCTCGGCTTCTATGATCGAATTAAGCACCTGATCGGAGAGCCTGCGGATAAGCACCAGCTGTCGATCGTCCCGTCGCTGAGGTGGGGCTCAGCGAACATGTCGGGCGCGGCGTCCGCTAAGATCTACATTGCGGTCCTCATCCTTCTCAAGAACCTTCCTTGTGGTTATTTCAGATTCTAGTGCGAAAGCCGTTTTGCGTCAGGCAGACGTCATCACCCCCCCCCACGCTTACGCCATCTATTTTTTGTGCGATCCAAAGTATCGCTAGCTCACGCTCTTCACTATCATCAAATTTGCAGGTCTCATATTTGATGTTTCATTCAGCTCCTTAGAATCGATAACCAAATCCCATTGTCCATTTTGGCCCGGCAATGATCGGCAAAGTTGTTTGTTAGGTATACGAAACAATCGATTAACTGGAGTCAAACGCTTAACTCCAAAACATTTCAAACTGACAATTTCGATACATAATAAAGCTGCCAGTGAATTCAAACAGTTCTCCAAATTAGCTTTTCTAAAATACGTACCACGATCATGTTTCACAGCGTTATAGCTATCCCACCAAGTTAATTTTGCATACATTCCATTTATCCACGCATTAAAAGGTTTGAGTGAAATACTCTGGTTAATCGCAATGTCAACTACCTCATTTACAAAGGCAATATCATTCAAAGCAGACAGGCACTCGAATGCTTCCTTGATATTAGATGGTCTATTTCCGGATCGAAGTTCGACATAATCTTTAAAAACCGAATCAAATTCAGAACAAATCGATAAAAGCATCTTTGCAAATTCAACTGAATAAGTTGAGAAATTATCGTTGCTCAGCTCAACATAATTAAAGGAATTAACAAGCTCTCTTTCAAGAACCAAGTAGTAATCCCAATTTGATAAAGATAAACTCATAGACAAGCAACTCCCGTTAACGTAAATTACACCAAATTATCTTTCGAAATGCCCCCGTAGATATAGCAATCGCCAGCTCAGAAGTCTACTGACGCCCGATTCAGCTGACAAATAATTGACTATACGGCACTATTAAAGGATAACTAGCACTGTTCATCTACAGGAATATCCAGTTTATTCGCCGCGCAAATGCAAAGCTCTTTATCCTCTTGAGTCATCCTGCTCCCAAGAATAACTCGCAACGGCTTGCATGGGCGTTGTACATAATTCATCTCAAGCTCATCTGGCTCTGGTACAAGACGGGCACGATATTCGTTCTCCCGCTCAAACACACTGCCCTTTCTGTAAATTGCCCGTAGATCACTAAGCATGTCATCACTGCTCACATTAAGACCAAGCATCCTAGCAGCAGTCCAAGCAATTTGAGGGTCGCAATTAAATGGTTCGTCATCATATAAAATTGGTAATAATTCAGTGCGCATTCCGTTAGCTATGTTGCAATTGCGAATAGCTTCTCTGTCGTAAGCAAGAACGAAACCCGCTTGGCTTTCGGAATATACATTCCACATATTCGAATCGCTAGGATTGTCCGTTAGGCACAAAATGCGACAACAATTTCGGCAGCTATTCTGATGAACTGGGGCAACAAATCCTCCAACAAATAAGCGCAAGTTTTTAACAGCCGAGCGAAAAAGACTAACTTTTCCCTCATCGGATAGTATCTCGAACTCATCTATTCTTGCTGGATTAAAAGGAGCCCCCAGAACCCCTAAAACAAACGCAAGTCGTCTAAAATCAATTTGATTTATTATCTTTAACGCTTGTTCATCATCATTGAGATTACTTTCGATTTCATCTATACCATTCCAGTTATAGATCGGTACCGAGTCGCACTGATCGCTGAAAACCTTTGGATGAGAAAATGTAACAGTCGCGTTTTCTAGATCGGCAAAAGCGTATTCACTTGGAGGTCGATAGCGGTAAAGCATTCGCGGGACGAGAGAAGTCGATAGCGCTTCCAGCTCCTTCTTTGCGGAAACAATGGAGGCGCCATCGTTTTGCTTGGCAACGAGATTAGCCAGCGTCTCCCGATATGTTTCTTTCTGTGTCAAGCTTAGCGCCATGCAATATCGCTTCCCGATCTAGCTAAATTAGATGCAGTTGATTTTATCCAGTGCAAAAATACTGAATGCACATACGAAGCAGAAGTCATGTCTATCAACTACCAAAAAATGATTCCGATTGGAACGTACCGGAAATCGTAAAAGCTGCCAACGGATATATTTATAATAGCCTGAGATGGCTAGAGATGAAAACATATAGTCATCAAGCAGTCTTGTCCTCCGATGAAGACGCCAGCTATGACATCGAATTCCACTCTCTGTCAGGTCGCTTTACCAATTACGGAGCGCCGCAGAGGCTGCAGAAGCAGTCGAGTATGCAGAAAAGATTTATATGGGCGCGTCAATTAAAAAAGCTCTGTTAGACCAGGATTGACACACATCTGTCCCCACGGCGCCATATCGTTAGCCTCGTAGACCGCGGGGCAGCATGAACGCCGAGGACCTGGTAATCGCCTTCAAACGGGACATGGCGAAGCTGAGCGGGACCGAGCGCCGCCGCGCGATTGAGTCCGTCAGGGACGTGATCCGCGCGGCGGCGTTCGACGACACGGCCGGCTCCGCCTACGAGGTCGAGCGCAGCCGCGTCTGCCTCAAGACCGCCTACGCCATGCGCCATAGGCTGATCGAGCGCCTCTCGGCCCACTGCCCCCATTCAGGGCCGGGCGGGGCTGCGGCGGCGAGCTCGACGAGATCTACTTCCCTGAGTCGCTCAAGGGCAAGGGCAACCGCGCGAAGGGGTTGTTCGCGATGCCGTATCGGCAGCATAGAGACGGTATGTCCATTTCGTCTCTTTTAGCGCTGAATACCATGTATCGGGTTCATTTTCTCATGCCTTATTAGGAATATATGAGACGGCTGAATTCGTAGATGCCTGTTGTAAATGAATGTATGTGAGAAAGCTAACAACTACTTAATAAGAGTTGCGTTTGGCATCAGGCAACGAAAACCGTTGCATTTTGTCTCTTGCAACTAAAAGGGTTGCGTTTGGTATATAGCAACGAAAACAGTTGTGCACGGGCAAGATAACCCTCACGCTTTGCGAATGATATCTTTGTTCCTGCAAATTAAAACACGCAATGTTATAGATAGACGAAATCTGATTAGCGGGCGACGATGAATGCCACATCTCTATTATCACGGGGACTGCCGCCCCAGAAAAACCCGATATGGCAATCGACGCTGATAGCAGTCTTAAAGAACATGACGTCGCCCTCACTCGACCTAGAACCGTTCGAGAATCTCCTCGGCGTTCTCTCGCAGATAGATATCTAGGTCCGGCACGGCAAACTGCACGTAGCCCCTCTGTGGTGCCTGAATAACCTCTCTTTGTAGCAATTTTGCCCTAATGGAGCTGACCTCATTGGTCTTTTTACCCATGCGCTTAGCAATCTCGGATGATTTGGACTGTTGTTTATCCTCGCACATGGCCAAAAGGTATTTGATATCGTTGAGCCCCAGTCCAGAAATCGCGGGCTCGTGAACAACATCGTGAAAACGAGCCTCTGCCAGCGCAATGCCTTCAGTGACGTCGCGCTCGCTCACAATGGCACTTTTGGCACGATGCAAGTTGGCGCGCTGCCAAATGGAATAACCGACCAGTTGCACCAGATAGGCATAGCCCTTAGTGGCCTTAGCGGCTCTCGACAGGAGATTGTCCTCTATGGTCAAGCCAGTCGCGACAAAGCTATCGCCCATAGAGAGCGCTACCTCCACCTGGTTGATAGGCGCCAGATCTTCGGGGAGGGCACGACGCAAGAACGTAAGCGCCTTGCCGTTAATAAGATCCATAACACCGGCGGGTAACCCGGCAAAGGCAAGTGCGATATCTACTTTTTCCCCTATCAAAAGCTGAACCGTAGACGCAATGGCACGCATATCGTCAATCGGAGCGTCCTGAACTTCATCGATGGCAATAAAAAGACCCTTGGATGACTTCGCTGCCGAACTCAGTAACTTTCTAAGGCTCGGCTCTTTGGGCGCAACGTCAACTTTCGCGGAAACAAAGCCGGCGTTTACGCCGACCGAAGCATTGGCCGCAAGGGAAGAATCAGCAACCTGATCCCACAAGTCCAGCAATAAGTTAGGGCCAGCAGAGACAATAGCGGTCTTCCATCCAAGCTCTCGAGCACGATCCCTAAGATCGCAGAGCAAAACAGTTTTTCCGGAGCCCCTCGGTCCAGCAATGCGCATGAGCCTCGCAGGTGCACCAATTCCCGCATTCAAGCTCTCGGTAAACTCAAGGGCAATATCATCACGACCAATTATGCGCGGAGGCTCAGCGCCGGCAGTGGGACGAAACGGATTATGGAATGCTGTGGCGCTCACTTGTTTGCCTTTCTAGGGAATCGATTAACAGCCAATCATCGGTTAAATAATTATCGCAGACTATATCGAATAATATCGAGTTATATAAGGCTGTATAAACTTATCGCGGAAGTATCGAGCTTTCGTAATATGACTTAGTTAATAGTCCACCATTGCTTTCTTCCAAGCTCATAGCGAAAGAAAGTTCAGGACTTCCTAAACCCATTGCCTTAATACGAGAAATACTCGCTCTCGGCAGATAGGTTTGGCCCCAACCACGGATCGCCGCTGAGGAAGAACTCCGGCCAGCGCTGCATGAACAGTGCTTGCTCACGCTTCCAGCGGCGCAGCTTTTCCTCGTTGGCCTCTTCCCTGCCGCGCGAGGTGAACTCGTAGTGATACAGCTCGGCATAGGGCGTAAAGATGGCGCGGTAGCCCGCCCCCCACACGCGTAGGCAAAAGTCCGCGTCGTTAAAGCCGACGGCGAACTCCTCGTTGTAGCCTCCGACCTGCTCAAACACGTCGCGACGAACCATCTGGCAGGCGCCCGTTACGGCGCTAAAGTTGCCGGAACGCACAGCGCGGGCAAGGTATCCCTCGCGCTTTGCCGAGAAGTCCTGGTTGGCATGGGCAAGCGCACCGCGCACGCCAACCAAAATGCCGGCATGCTGTACCAAATGATCGGCAAAATAGAGCTTGGCCCCCACCACGCCTGCATCGGGACGCTGCAGATAGCCCATCATCTCTTCAATAAAGCCGGGGCTTATGACCTCGGTATCGTTGTTCAACAGCAGCAGATAGTCGCCCTTGGAATGCTCAACACCAAAGTTGATGATCTGGGAGTAATTAAACTCGCCCGGCCACCACTCAACGCGCGCTGCACCCTTGCCATCAGACGCAGCGGCTACGCGCGCCGGCAGGGTTTCATAATACGCAAACGTCTCCGGGTCTTCGCTGTTGTTCTCCACCAAGACGATCTCGTAGTTGGCATACGTGGCCTTCCGTGCGATCGACATCACGCAGGCGTCGAGCGTCTCGACGTGGTCCTTGGTGGGAATCACAATGCTCACCAACGGCGCAGGCTCTGGCAGCGAATAGCGCATGCGGTAGACAAACGGTGTCTCGGACTCCTCGACCGTTCCATGAACACCCAGTGAGTCAAAGTGGCGCTGCAGAGCCAGACGTCCGGCCTCGATAGCATATGGCTTGCTATCGGCAGAACCGTCGGCGGTAGAGCCAGGGTGCACGCGCCAGTGATACAGCACGTGCGCAACGTGCTCAAAACGCGCACCTGCCGCAAGGCAGCGGAGCGTCAGGTCGTAATCCTGGGCACCCGCAACATCTTCTGACGACATGCCAATGCGATCGATGAGCGCCTTCTCCACCATTAGAAAATGCGTCACGCAGTTATGGCTATAGAGCAGGTCGACGTTGAGCCTGGTCTTAAAGACCGGCTGGCCCCACTCCCCCGTTTTCTGGAACATGTCCTCGTCGCAGAACAGGACCTGGGGGCGCTCGCCCTCGGCCGCCTTGTTCAGTGCGGAAACATACTGGAATAACGCGTCCGGTTCCAGAATGTCATCGTGGTCCAAGAAAGCGATGTAGTCGCCTGTCGCTTGCTCAATACCTGCGTTGGTGTTGACCACAATGCCGCCGTTGCCGGGCAGCCCAATGCGACGAACGCGCTCGTCGTTGGCACTTGCCGCAAGATTGGCCACCGCATCCCATTCGGGCGAGGCGTCCATGAACAGCAATTCCCAGTTGTCATAGCTCTGGGCTATCACCGAGTCCAGCAGCTCGCGCAGGTAAACCCGATCAGTCTTGTAACACGGCACCACAATGCTCACGAGCGGCCTATAGGCAAAGGCCGCCGAAGCGACACGCTGGCACGCCAAATCGCCCGGCTTTGCGCGATGTTGCTCAAACCAACGTCGATAAG
>CALLFD010000419.1 GCA_937997605.1 uncultured Collinsella sp.
CGGTGCCGTTTATCATGGAGCTCCCCAATTACCGCCTGCCGAGCGTCAAGACGACGGTGATGCTGGCATGGGATAAGGCCAAGGACTTCATCACCAAGGCCTTTACCATTATCTTTGCCGCGACCGTGGTCATCTGGTTCCTTCAGACGTTCGACATCCGCTTTAACGTGGTCGCCGACCAGTCGCAAAGCCTGCTTGCCGGTCTGGGTAGCATCATCGCGCCGGTGTTGGCCCCGCTCGGTTTTGGCGACTGGCGCGCCTCGACGGCGCTCGTCACGGGGCTCATTGCCAAGGAGAGCGTCATCTCGACGCTCACGGTGCTTTTGGGCGCAACGTCGCCCGCGGCGCTGTCGACCATGTTTTCGCCGTTTACCGCCTTCGTGTTCTTGGTCTTTACGTTGCTGTACCCGCCTTGTGTGGCGGCAATCGGCGCCGTCAAGAGCGAGTTGGGCGCGCGCTATGCCGTGGCCGTATTCGCGTTTCAGGTCGCCGTTGCCTGGATCGTGGCGTTTGTCGTGCATTCGGCGGGCATATTGCTGGGGCTGGCTTAGTTATTTATTGACGGCGCAACCTCTGTGTATCGAATTGTTTTCGGCCCCGCATCTGTACTGACGGATGCGGGGCCGTTGCTATATAATCGCCTCCGCTCAAAACGATTGGAGACGTTATATATGACTCAGACAAGGCAAGACGGCATCACGCTCAAGCAGTGGCTCCCACTCGTCGGGCTCACCTGCTGTGCGTTCGTGTTCAACACGTCGGAGTTTATGCCCATCGGCCTTTTGACTGATATCGCCGCGTCGTTCTCGCTCACCGAGGCCCAGGCGGGCATCATGATCTCGGTCTATGCCTGGGGCGTCATGCTGCTGTCGCTGCCGCTCATGGTGTTCGCCTCGCGCTTTGAGTTCAAGCGGATGCTGCTGGGCGTGCTGGCCGTGTTCTCGCTCGGTCAGTTCCTGTCCGCTGTGGCGCCGACCTATCCCATCCTGGTCTGCGCGCGCCTGGTGGTCGCTTGCGCACATGCCGTGTTCTGGTCAGTCGCCTCGATTATGGCCTCGCGCCTGGTCGACACTCGCCACGGCGCGCTCGCCATCAGCATGATCGCTACGGGCTCGTCCATCGCGCAGATCTTTGGCCTGCCTCTCGGTCGCGCCATTGGCTTGGCCGTGGGCTGGCGCATGACGTTTGCCGTGGTCGGGGGCCTCTCAGCCATCGCGGCCGTCTACCAGGCAGCGGTGTTCCCGGCCATGCCGGCGGGTGAGCGCTTTACCGTCAAGCAACTGCCCGAGCTGCTCAAGAACCCGCTCCTCATCGCGCTCTACGCAGTCACGGTCTTCATGGCGACCGGCTATTACGCAAGCTACAGCTATATCGAGCCCTTCCTGGCGCAGGTCGCGCACGTCGATGCGGGCGCCATTACCATGACGCTGACGGCGTTTGGCTGCTCTGGTTTGCTCGGAAGCTGGCTGTTTGGCCGCCTGTTCGATGGGCATCGCTTCCCGTTCTTGGCTATCACGCTCTCCGGCGTGCCGGTGGCCCTGCTGCTCATGGGGCCGGCCGCATCGTCGCTCGTGACAGTGCTTGCCGTCTGCGCACTGTGGGGTTGCTGCGCCACGGCCTTTAACGTGGCGTTTCAGGCCGAGCTCATCAAGCACACGCCGGCAGATTCGTCGGCCGTCGCCATGTCGATCTTCTCGGGCCTGTTCAACCTCGGTATCGGCACGGGTACCGCGATCGGCGGAGCCGTGGTTTCGGGCCCCGGTATCGCCTGGATCGGCTTCGCGGGCGGGGTGATTGCCGTCGTGGGCGTCATCCTCGCCATCACGGTGATGTTCCCAGCCATCCGCCGCGTCAAGCCCGTCGCCTAGCCACATCCTCCTCATCAGTTGCGGTGGAATAGTTCCTGTTTAAGGCCTCTGAAGGCCCAAGCAGGAACTATTCCACCGCAACTTATTTTGGGGGAGAGGATGCAAGCCGGGCATACAATGGATGTCGTTGTGTTGAGCTTACCGGGAGGTTGCTATGTGGGCATACGAGACGACGTTCTATCAGATCTATCCGCTGGGCTTTTGCGGAGCTCCGCGCGAAAACACCGCCCCCGTTGCCGAGGATGAGCTCGCCCCTGCCGCCGATGCCGCTGCCAATCCCGATGCTCCCATCATGAAGATTGCCCAATGGGCCGATTACCTTCAGGAACTTGGCATTGGCGCCGTGCTCATCAACCCGCCGCTTGAGTCCGATAGCCATGGCTACGACACGCGCAGCCTGCGCCACATCGACCGCCGCCTAGGCAGCGATGCCGACTTTGCCGCCGTGTGCGAGACATTGCATGCCCATGGCATCCGCGTGGTACTCGATGCCGTCTTCAACCACGTCGGTCGTGGCTTTTGGGCCTTCCGCGATGTGCATGAGCGTAAGTGGGACTCGCCGTACAAGGATTGGTTCCACATCAGCTTTGACGGTGACTCGTGCTACGGCGACGGCTTTTGGTACGAGGGCTGGGAGGGCCATTTTGAGCTTGTGAAGCTCAACCTGCAAAACCCCGCCGTGGTCGATTACCTGCTTGAGTCTGTGCGTCACTGGGCCGAGGTCTTTGGCGTCGACGGTCTGCGCCTGGACGTCGCCTATATGCTCGACCGCGACTTTATGCGCCGCCTACATGCCTTTACCCGTGAGCTCAAGCCCGACTTCGTGCTGATCGGCGAGACGCTCCACGGCGACTACAACCAGATCGTCAACGACGAGATGCTCGACTCCTGCACCAACTACGAGTGCTACAAGGGCCTGTACTCCAGCTTTAACTCGGTCAATATGTTCGAGATCGCGCACTCGCTGCACCGTCAGTTTGGCGGCGACCCCTGGTGCATCTACCGCGGCAAGCACCTGCTGTCGTTTGTCGACAACCACGACGTGCCGCGCCTGGCAAGCATCCTTACCGACAAGTCCTGCCTACGCCCCGCTTATGGCATGCTGTTTGGCATGTCGGGCATCCCGTGCGTCTACTACGGCAGCGAGTGGGGAATTGCTGGCGAAAAGGGCGGCCCCGATGGCGACTGGGCGCTGCGCCCTGCGCTCGATGAGCCTGCGCCCAACGAGCTGACGGCGTTCATCACGCAGCTGGCGCACCTTCGCTCGGCCGACGACGCGGCGGCCCGTGCTCTCAACTACGGTGCCTATCGCAACGTGGTGATCCAGAACAAGCAGCTGCTGTTCGAGCGCGCCTGCGACGACGCGACGGTGCTCGTGGCGGTCAATGCCGTGAACGAGCCCTATACCTTTGGAGCCGGCGAACTCAACGGCTCCTTTGTCGATTTGCTTGCCGATGATGCGTCCACGGTCGGGCTGACGGGTACCCTTGAGCTTGCACCCTACGAGGTGCGCTATCTGTTGAGGGCCTAGGCCATGGTTGCGTCCGACGAGGGCTATCAACATATTGAGCATGGGTTTGAGCCCGTGTTCGACCAGCACTCGCGCGTTTTGGTGCTCGGGTCGTTTCCCTCGGTGCTTTCGCGCGCCAATGCCTTTTATTACGGCAACCCTCAGAATCGCTTTTGGCGTGTGATGGCCACGTGCCTCGGTATGCCTGTGCCGCCCAACGAGGGCGATCTTTTGGCAAGCGGTGAGCCCGCGACGCTCGACGCCTCGATTGCCGCCAAGCGGGCCATGCTGCTGAACGGCGGCGTAGCCCTGTGGGATGCAATCGAGAGCTGCGACATTAAGGGCTCGAGCGACGCGAGCATTCGCAACGTTGTGCCGGCACATATCGAGCGCATTACCGATGCCGCGCCGATCAAGGTCGTTGTCTGTAACGGCGGCACGGCAGGGCGACTCTACAAACGCTACTTGCAAGATCGGACGGGGCTGCCTGCCATCGTCCTGCCCTCGACAAGTCCCGCTAATGCCGCCTGGCGTCTGGAGCGTCTTGTCGAGCGTTGGCATGAAGCCGTTGACTGGGCTGTTATTTAATTTAGATTTTTGTTTGAGCGTGGGCGCCCAGACGTTTCAGAACGCCTCGCCAGATCGGCGCGGGCACGGCTGGCTCGGCGCAAACCATGCCGTCGGCGTCGACGTTGGCGGCATTGCCGCCGCCAAGTCGCTGTGCATGCTCGACGGAGCAGCCCATGCGCACGGCGCCCACGAGCTTGTCCATGGCCTCCGAAAATGGTCGGCGCAAGAGGCCCATGCGTGGGGAATGGCGAAGCGCTGCGATGCCGCTGCCGGCGCAGATGGCAATGCCGCCACACCACAATTGGTCATGGCGCTCACATGCCTTGTGCAGGCGAACAGCGGTCCCACGCGCCTGCTCAGTGCCCTCTTGTGCGGCTCGAATCGCGGCATAGACGCGCGTTCCCGTACCGCCAAAGCGCTCAAGCGCCTGCTCGATGGCTGTCAACGTCTCATCGTCAGCCACATCTTCAATGGCCAGCACGATGCCATCGGCAACGTTGCCGGCGTCATTTGCCTTCAGGTCGACCGGGCGGGGGAGTGCGGTGCCGGAAAGTTGAGCATAGGCGGC
Organism: uncultured Collinsella sp.; assembly: GCA_937997605.1. GTDB lineage: Bacteria > Actinomycetota > Coriobacteriia > Coriobacteriales > Coriobacteriaceae > Collinsella. Next base: position 4,517 of record CALLFD010000419.1, read on the forward strand.
GATGGCATCCTGCAGGTCCCAGAGCAAAAAATCAAGATCGGCGCTATTGGGAATACTGATATACGCAATGGTGTGCAGTGTTTTTGGTACGTCGCCGCGCGCGGTCGTCTCCATGCCATCTCCTTTCCGGCTCGTTTCCGTTTAGGTTACACCGTCTGGTGGCGCCCCGCCGCGCTATCCTAGTGCAACCCTTACGAAAGGAACGCCATGCGTCTGCCCATGAATACCTCGCTTGCCATGCTCAAGCCCTCCGGTATCCGCCGGATTAACGCGCTCGCCGCCCAGCATCCGGGGTGCATCGCGCTCGCGCTCGGCGAGCCCGATTTTCCCACGCCCGATGTGATTAGCGCCGAGGTGACCGCCGCACTGGACCGCGGTGACACGCACTATCCGCCCAACAACGGTCGCCCCGTCCTGCGTGAGGCGTTATCTGCCTACATGGGGGACGCGGGCCTTACGTTTTCGGCCGACGAGGTCATCCTAACCGACGGCGCGACCGAGGCCCTGTCGGCAACATTCATGGCTATGTTCAACCCCGGCGACGAGGTCATCATCCCCACGCCGGCCTTTGGCCTGTACGAAAGCATCGTCGTGGCCAACCACGCCAAGGCGGTCTTTTTGGATACGGAGCCTGCGCAATTTCAGATTGACGAGGATGCGCTTCGTGCCTGCGTGACGCCGGCGACCAAGGCCATCGTCATCTGCTCGCCCAACAATCCTACGGGCTGTATCCTCAACGCGGCATCGCTCGACGCCGTGGCACACGTGGCAGAGCAGGCGGGCATCTACGTGATCTGCGACGACGTATACAACCGCCTGGTCTACGTGGACGGCTACGAGCGCTTTGCCCAGCGCCACCCGGAGCTGCGTGAGCAGACGGTCGTCATCGAGAGCTTCTCCAAGCCCTGGGCTATGACCGGCTGGCGCCTGGGCTGGCTCGCAGCGGCAACCTCCGTCATCGCCGAGATCGCAAAGGCCCACCAATACTTAGTATCGAGCGCCGTCTCCTTCGAAATGGACGCCGCAGCCCGAGCCCTCACCGTCGACCCCACCCCCATGCTCAAAGTCTACCGAGCCCGCCGCGAACGCGTGCTCGCAGCCTTAAACGCCATGGGCCTAGACGCAGTAGAGCCCGTAGGAGCCTTCTACACTTTCCCGAGCATCAAAAAATTCGGTCTAACCAGCGAAGACTTCTGCATCAAAGCCATCAAAGAAGCAAACGTAGCCCTAGTCCCGGGAGACTGCTTCGGAACCGAAGGCCACATCCGCCTCAGCTACTGCGTCTCCGACAAAGACCTAGACGAAGGTCTCCGCCGCCTGTCCACCTTCGTTTCAACCCTGTAGCCCTCAGGGACGCAACATATCAGCCCACCGACTTAAGGCTTATGAGTGGGGGCGTCGGCCAACGGGAAACCGGGCTGCCCCAAAGTCACCGCAGGCCGCGCCGCCGAAGGCCAGGCGCAAGGTTTTCGTAGATTCCGCACGAGCCGAAGAGCACTTAATGTGCTCTTCGTGCGAGCCAGGACTTGACCGAGCGAAAACCTTGCGCCTGGCCTTCGGCGGCGCGTGCCGGATGGTGGAATTGTGTGCAGCCCGGTTTTCCGTTGACCGACGCCGGGGTCCCCGCCATAATACTTTCGGTTCACGCACGAATCCGCTGCCAGAGACAGCCGGCGCAAACGGGTCTTACCCGCGAGCTTAATGGGACTTCCCGCCAGCCGAGGTGGTCGAGTAGATATGTCTTCTCGCCCCCGTCGCTCATGCAGCGCGGGGGCTTTCTTTTTGGACATGCCCCCGTCACGTCCTTGTGGCGGACCGTGCCCGGAAAGAATTCGAGGAGGTGTAATTCATGCCCCAGCAGTACAAAATCGACAAGGTTGCAGAGATCGAGTCCCGTATCGCCGAGAACGCCGGTCTGTTCGTCGTCAACTACAACGGTCTGACGGTTAAGCAGGCTCAGGAGCTGCGTCATCAGCTTCGCGAGTGCGGCGCCGAGATGAAGGTCTACAAGAACAACCTGGTCAAGATCGCCCTCAAGAACCAGGAGCAGCCCGAGATCGACGAGATTCTCGCCGGCCCCGTCGCCTATGTGTTCTACGAGACCGAGCCGGTCGAGGCCGCTAAGGCCCTTAAGGACTTCTCCGCTAAGTCCAAGGGCGTCCTTGAGATCAAGGGCGGTATCTCCGACGGCAAGGCCGTTTCCGCTGATGATGTTAAGGCTATCGCCGAGCTGCCCACCAAGGATCAGCTTCTCGGCCAGATCGCCGGTCTCATCTCCGGTTTCGCTCGCGACATCGCTGTCTGCGTCAACGGCGTTTCCTCTGGTCTCGCTCGTTCGATCCAGCAGGTTTCCGAGCAGAAGGCAGCCTAGTTGCTGTTTTCACCCGCGGCGGCAACGCCGCACCCTTGGCGCATTCGCGCCGTGTTTTAACTGATCTCCGTGCACAGACACGGAAACCGAAAGGACTTAGAAATGGCTAAGCTTACCACCGATGAGATCATCGATGCTCTTAAGGAAATGACCCTTCTCGAGGCTTCCGAGCTCGTTAAGGCTATCGAGGACACCTTCGGCGTTTCCGCCGCTGCTCCTGCCGCTGTTGTCGCCGCTCCCGCTGCTGGCGCTGCTGAGGCCGAGGAGAAGACCGAGTTTGACGTCGTGCTCGAGGGCTTCGGCGACAACAAGATCCAGGTCATCAAGGCCGTCCGTGAGCTCACCAACCTTGGCCTGAAGGAGGCCAAGGAGGTCGTCGAGGGCGCTCCCAAGGCTGTTCTCGAGGGTGCCAAGAAGGAGGACGCCGAGGCTGCCAAGGAGAAGCTCGAGGCTGCTGGCGCTGCTGTCACCCTCAAGTAATCAGGCTTTCTCGCCAGATTTCTTTGCAGACGGGGTTCGCATTGCGAGCCCCGTCTTTTTTGTTTTTCGGTCCCTCGACATCGGTGGCTCAAACTGCCATGTTCTGTGATTTGCGTCGTATCGGGTGCCCTGCCGCTGGGCAATAAAATTGCACCATTCGAGCAATAATTTGCGTTGACCTGCTGAAGAATTGTCTCTGCCTTGTAGTGACATATAGTTCCAGCGGTAAGATGCTTGGGTATCGCAATTTGGTCTGCGGCTGTGTGCCGCACGCATGGGGCGCTTTTGCGCCTGCGAAAGGATCCTTGAATAACATGAAGGCAATCATCCCCGCCGCCGGTCTTGGCACGCGTTTTCTGCCTGGCACTAAGTGCACGCCCAAAGAGATGCTGCCGGTGCTCGACAAGCCGGTCATTCAGTATGTCGTTGAGGAGGCGCTCGACCCCGAGGAGGTCGACGACGCCATCATCGTTACCTCTCCCGGTAAGCCCGAGCTGCTGAGCTACTTCCAGCCCGATCGCTCGCTCGAGAATCTGCTGCGCGAGCGCGGTAAGGATGCTTACGCCGATGCTGTTGCCCACGCAGGCGGCATGCCGGTCGACTTCCGTTATCAGTACGAGCCCAAGGGCCTCGGTCATGCCATTCGCTCTGCTGCCGACGCCGTGGCAGGGGAGAACTTCCTGGTTCTTCTGGGCGACTACGTTGTGCCCAACCGTGACATATGCGACAAGATGCTTGCTGTCTCCAAGGAGCACGGTGGCGCTTCGGTTATCGCCGTTGCCGCGTGCGCTCCCGAGGAAGTCAGCCGCTATGGCGTCATCGCCGGCGATCGCGTTGGCTCGCTCGAGGGCTTCGAGAATGCTGCCGACGACGAGCCCGGTGCCGTTTGGCGCATCGGCGGTCTGGTCGAGAAGCCTGCCCCCGAGGCGGCTCCGTCCAACCTGTACATCGTCGGTCGCTACCTGCTGAGCCCGCTGGTCATGGACCTGCTCGCCGATCAGCAGGCCGGCAAGGGTGGCGAGATCCAGCTCACCGACGCCATGGCCCGCTCGCTCGATCGCGAGGCCATGTACGCTGTCGTCATCGACCCGCTCTCGGGCTACGACACCGGCACCCCGTCTGGCTGGATGGCCACCAACGCCCTCATGGCCGCAAGCGATCCTCGCTTTGCCAGCGCCTTCTGGGACGCCATCGACGAGCGCGGCGGCTTGATGCGCAAATAAGCCTTCGGGCATCGACATTTACGGGTGCGGACTTCGGTCTGCGCCCGTTTTTTATGCGCGCCACGGCTTGGCTCCGGAAAGTGCGTCCCACAATTTGACTGAATTCTGGGATGCGCTTTCCGGTTGGGGCCCCTAGCGGAAACTACGACCCAGAATATCGGCTCAGAACGGGATGCAGTTTCCCAGACAGGGCTCAACCGGAAACTGCGACCCAGTTTGAGGCCTCAAAACGGGACGTAGTTTCCGCCCGGCCAACCCTCGTCGCCATTCCGCCGTTCAGCGTCCCGCATTAACGGTCTCGTTCACAGAAAATATATGAACGGATGTTCGATACACACCCATCTACCTGCACCTTTTCTGTCGAAAAACTTTGCTACTCCAAAAACTCAATCGCGTCAAGGCTTTTCT
>CALLFD010000420.1 GCA_937997605.1 uncultured Collinsella sp.
AGCACGCGGCTGTTAACCGCGCTGTTGTAGGTTCGAGTCCTACCCGGGGAGCCAGAATTTTCCAGCCCTTTCCGTTGGGCTTTAAATTCCTCGGTAGCTCAATGGTAGAGCACGCGGCTGTTAACCGCGCTGTTGTAGGTTCGAGTCCTACCCGGGGAGCCAGGTTGTAAAACCCGTCGCTTATGCGGCGGGTTTTTTTGTCGCGATCGCTTGGCGCGAACGTTACCGTATCAACATTTCGTGTCGAGGATGTAATCCCGAGGCCCGCCACCTCAACATGGCGCGGTCGTTGTAGAATATTGCAATGATTGCTCCCACGACATGGTGCCGCGAGCACCAAGAAAAGGAGATTCTTGTGTCTGAGACCATTAACGGCAGCCTGAGCGTCTCGAACGACGTTATTGCCGATATTGCCGGTTATGCCGCGATGACGTGCTATGGCGTCGTCGGTATGGCCGAGCAGCTCCAGGGCGCCGAGAGCGTGCGCCTGCTTGCCGGTCAGCGCCTCCGCAAGGGCGTGCTTGTCTCCGCCGACGAGGACGGCCTTACGGTCGATCTTCACGTCGTGCTCGAGAACGGCGTCAACATGAAGTCCGTCTGCCACAATCTTTCGAGCTCCGTTGCCTTCACTTTGCAGGAGATCGCCCAGATCGATCCCGCCAGCCTTAAGATCGGCATCCATATCGACGCGCTCAAGAGCCGTCTGAACTAGCATCCGAAAACGGAGATTCAAATACCCATGATTGCAAAGACCATTCGCACCTGTTTTCCGATCGCTGCGGCTGCCGTTTCCGACAAGGCCGAGGAGATCAACAAGCTCAACGTCTTCCCCGTACCCGACGGCGATACCGGCACCAACATGTCGCTCACGCTCGCCTCGGTGACCAAGGAGCTCTCCGCCCTTCCCGCCGATGCTGACATGGAGGCCATCGCCGGCGCCATCACTCACGGCTCCCTCATGGGCGCCCGCGGTAACTCCGGCGTCATCACGTCGCAGATTCTGCGCGGCGTGGCCGAGGGCCTCGTCTCTGCCGATGAGCCCATCACCTCCGCCAACATCGCTTATGCGTTCCGTCGTGCCGTCAAGGTCGCCTTCCAGGCCGTCCGCAAGCCCATCGAGGGCACGATCCTCACGGTACTGCGCGATGTCTCGACCAAGGCCGACGAGTGCGAAAAGAAGAAGTTCTCGGCCGAGGACGCGCTCGATGCCATCGTTGTCGAGGCCTACCAGTCTGTCGCCCGCACGCCCGACCTGCTGCCGGTTCTGAAGGAGAACGGCGTGGTCGACTCCGGCGCCTTTGGCTTTGCCATCTTCCTGGAGAACTTTGTTGCCGCTGCGCTCGGCCGTAGCACCGTTGTCGAGGATTTCTCCGCCACGTTTGATTCTGCCGGCTCTGCCCGCGATGCGGCCCTCGGTCGCGTTGAGATCGAGGCCAACGATGACTGGGAGGGCTCGGAGTTCCGCTACTGCAACGAGTTCCTCTTTAAGGCCGACGCTCCGTTTGACGAGGACGAGTGCCTTAAGTTCCTGGGCTCCATGGGCGACTGCGAGCTGCTCGTGGGTGCCTACCCCGACTACAAGATTCATGTGCACTCCAACACCCCCAACCTGGTGCTCGAGCACATGCTGCAGCTCGGTCAGATCTATGAGGTCTTTATCCACAACATGGAGATGGAGGCCCACGACCGTACCGCCAAGATCCACGAGGACCAGGAGAAGGCCGCTGAGCCCGCGAAGGCCCTGGGCTTTGTCGCCGTTGCCGCTGGGCCCGGCGAGGCAGACATCCTCAAGTCCCTCGGCGTCGACGTGATCGTGTCGGGTGGTCAGACCATGAACCCCTCGACCGCCGACCTGCTGGGCGCCGTTGACCAGGTCAACGCGACCTCGGTCATCATTCTGCCCAACAACGGCAACATCCGCATGGCTGCCGAGGCCGCTGCCTCAGCCTGCACCGACAAGAAGGTCGCCGTCGTTCCCACCAAGACCGTTCCCCAGGCGTTTTCCGCGCTGTTCGCCGTCCTGCCCGATTCCGAGCTCGAGGACGCCGTCGCCGCTATGGTCGACGCCATCAGCGAGGTTCGCGATGGCGAGGTCACCCGCGCCGTGCGCGACTCCAGCGCTTCCGACGGCTCGCCGATTCACTCCGGTGACGTCATGGGCATCATTGCCGGCTCCATCGATGTGGTCGGCTCCGACGTGAAACAGGTCACGCTCGATTGCATCAACCGCATGCAGGAGGAAGAGGAGGGTGACGCGC
>CALLFD010000421.1 GCA_937997605.1 uncultured Collinsella sp.
CCATGCGCACCGAGCTCGATGTCCCCTTTTCGCACAAAGAAGAAGCCAAGGCGCTGGGCGCCAAATGGGACCGGACCAAGAAGATCTGGTATGTGCCCAGCGGCGTCAACCCCGAGCCCTTTGCCGAGTGGCTGCCCGGTGTTGACCGATCCGACCCCTCAGCGCCGTATATATATCTAGTACTGGGCAAGCGCGAGTGCTGGAAGTGTCACAAAGAGACCTCGGTCGCGGCCTTCGGCATTCCCTATCGAGCCGATAACGACGAGAGCATCGTCATCGCGCACGCGCCCAACGAAGCCGGGCACATTGCCATCGACACGGCCAACGCCAACGCACTCGCCATCGTGCCCGCTCTTGGCTGCGTGCCGGGCGAGATCCGTGACTACCTTCATAAGCGCTGCGGCTACAAGCCCGTAGGCGCGCGAGCCTCCAAAGCCCCGTCGCTCGGCAACACGTGCACCAGTTGCGACGCGCTGCAAGGCAGCCGCTATCTGTTCGAGGAGCCCTCGTCCCCGTTTGCCCTCACTGCCATCAACAAGCTGCCGGCACTGGAGTTTGTACGCGTCGAAGTTGCCGGCGTCTTTGGCGTCCCGGCCACGCGCACCGACTTTGACCAGGCACTCTTTACCTGGGCACGCGACCATCACGCCGAGTTCCACAGGCAACTCGGTGAGGGGGTTTATTTGTAGGGACGGAGATGCCTTCACAGCCAGCTCCTCCGCATCACCTATCCCTCGTCGCCGGCGTCATACACGAAATCGAGGCCACAAACAGGGCATTTCTCCGGATACACCGGCATATGAACGCCTGTCTGTTTTCTCACTTCGTCGCTGAGTCTGTCACGCGCATCGATGAACCGAATGTCGAGACACGGTATTTGCGAGCCGCAGCAAGGGCAGGTGACGACAAACGACCCGCAATCAACCTCTACGCTCGGAAACATATTGTTGTCGATAAGGGCACACGGCAGTTTTCCGTACTTCCCCATCGCAATATCGCCTCGCCAGCTCATACACGCTCCCCTCTCGCTATACAAAACAGGAAGAGCATGCACCGGCAGGCGTGCGCGAGATTGCATCGCCACGCGATCCGATCAAACAACACGATCGTCAAAGAATGCCAAAGCCAAATACGCTAATACGGCAGAAGCCCCGCCTTTTCACGCTTCTTTTCCGAACGATCGAACTCAATGCGATGGGCCTCAAGAAACACCGTATTGGGTCGCCACTGACGCTCATTCGGCTGCCTTAGCGTCGCACCCGCAAAGGAAACGTAGTCGGTCTTATCCAGCAGGTACGATCCGCACAGCCGATATTCGCCGCAAACAGGCTCAAACGAAATCAGGTGAGCATCAAATAGGGAATGAAGATCGCGCCGAAGCAGAATGCCGTTGCTGGCAACCTGCGATTTGGGTCCCGAGTAATTCTCGATATGTGCAGCCTCCAGAGCTTCGCTGACGCCGCAGTCCGACACCGCGCAACGGCCATCATAGGCGGCAACGAGCTGCTTGCGGAACCATTGCTGCCCCAATCGCTCGCGCCTTAACGCATAGCGGACCTTTTCGTCGTCGGTCGTACCCTGTCCGGCAAACTCAATATCGACGGGCATGTGCTTCAGATAACTCATGTCGGGCGCAAAACGAGGGTCCGGTCCGCCTTTATGAACAGGACCGTGCAGAACAAACCATCCGTTTTCGGGCTCGAACCGTTCAACAAATGCAAGGCCGAGCACCTTGTAGCCCACCTCGGTTGCAAATATGACTCCGACCGGAACGCCACATTCCATGCAGTTGAGCATTTTACGGTTGTAATTCTGGTCTCGAAAACCAACGGTACCCGGCGCTTGAACCGAGTACTTAATGACCCACGTACCATCGTCCAAATAGAGCGGAGGCACATCGGTGTAGAAGCTCTTTTTAGAGTTATGGACCGAAAGCGCAAAGATCTTATTGGGATTTTGCTTCACCCGATCCTGGCCCGGCCAGAAGATCCCTGAATCCCGCGTTACGGGAAAGAAGTCCGAGCCAATTCTCAAACGATACTGATACTGAGGGCTATCTTCCTTGGTGTGGTGCGGAAGGCTGGTCCAAACGCCGCC
>CALLFD010000422.1 GCA_937997605.1 uncultured Collinsella sp.
AGATTACAGACTGTGACTGGAGTTCAGACGTGTGCTCTTCCGATCTGGCATTACGCGCGAGCCCGATCAGCTCAAGCACCTCGGACACGTGGTGTACCGCGAGGACCACGGCGACGGTCGCTGCGAGTGCGAATGGTGCGAGGTCTACCTTGCCCATGTTGAGCCGGGCGAGCTGCATATCAACCAAGAGGAGATCTCGGAAGTGCGTCGCGTGGCTCCGTCCGAGCTCAAAGGCTACCTGCAGGGTCACCCCGAGCAGCTGGCCCCCTGGCTCCGCGAGGCCCTCGGCGACCCATTCATCCGCACGGCCCTCGCTATGTAAAAAAGACAGTCCCTTTGCCACATCCAAACCGTCACAACATTCGGCAAAAATCTCGAAAACGAGGAAAAGTGTCGAATGTTGTGACGGTTTTTGTCCAGAGGGGCGCTTCTCATCCAAAAAATCTCGCTTGACTGTATTGCCGCAACACAGCGCAACGTAAGGGGTGTCCGATAACGGGCGCCCCTTTTTAAGCGGCAACGTGGCTGCGAATCCGGAGCGCCCCCAACAAGAAAGGTGGGGAGATGGAAGCGGAAAAGAAGGCGTTTAAGATCACCAAGCGCGAAATTGGCTTTGTGCTGGGTATCGTTGTCTTTTTGCTGGTGAAGTTTCTTCCTTTGGCGGAGCTGAGCTCGACGGTCGAGCTCACGGTCGGCGGTCAGACCTGTCTGGCACTGACGCTCGCCACGGTGGTGTTCTGGGCATGTGGCGTGGCACAGCCGGGCTTTGTGGGCCTGCTCTACTGCGCGCTGCTCGTTCTGTTTAAGGTGTGCGTGGACGACACAGGCGCCGCGAGCGTCTCGGCGACGGTCGCCTCCACGTTTAGCTCGTGGACCAAGGCCACCATGTGGCTCGTTATCGGCGCCTACCTCATCGCCAGCGCGGTCAAGGAGTCGGGCCTGGGCGAGCGTATCGCCTACGCGTTCATGCTCAAGTTCGTGCGCGACGCCAAGTCGCTCATCATCTCGATCTTCGCGCTCACTTTTGTGCTGTCGCTGCTGATCCCGCATCCGTTCCCCCGCGCCTTCCTCATTCTCGCCGTCGTCTCGGTCATCGCCGAGTCCGCCGGCTACGGTGACGACGACAAGGGCAAGCTCGGCTTCCTCGTGTTTGCCGCTGCCGCCCCGGGTTCCATGTTTTTCCTGACGGGCGACTCCACGCTTAACCCGCTCGTTGCGCAGTACAGTGCCGAGGCCGGCGGCATGAGCCCGTCCTTCGTCGACTGGTTCCTGTACATGAGCGTGCCTATGCTGGTTGCGCTGCTGTGCACCCTGTTCCTGGGCCTTTTCCTCTTTAAGCCCAGCAAGGAGCTCGTCTACGATCGCGAGCAGATCGTGGCCAAGCAGGCCGCGCTCGGCAAGCTCTCCGTCAAGGAGACCCGCACCATCGTGTGGCTTGTCATCGCCATCGCGCTGTGGCTCACCGTCTCGGGCGACTATATCGGCTGGGTCACCCTGGCCATTGGCGTTGCTCTCGCCATGCCCATCATCGGCGAAGTCCTCACTCCCGCCAGCTGGAACGCTGTCGACATCAAGTCCCTCATGTTCCTGACGGCCGCCATGGCTGTGGGCTCCGTGGGCGGTGCCACCGGCATGAACGCCTGGATCGCCGACGTCGTGCTCCCCAGCTCCGTGCCCGAGAACATCTTCCTGTTCGCCCTGCTCGTCGCCGCGCTTTCCATGATCATCCACATGTTCATGGGCTCGGTCATGGCCGTGCTCGGCGTGTGCGTGCCGGCGTTCATCAGCTTCGCGGCTGGCTCCAGCGTGAGCCCGCTCGCGGTGGCGCTCATCGTCTTCACGTCTATCAACATCCACTACATCCTGCCGTTCCATAACCTGCCGATCCTTATCGGCGAGGGCAAGGACGCCGGCGGCTACACCTCCAAAGAGGCCATGCACATGGGCATCCCCCTCACCGCGGTCGTCTTTGTCGTCGTGCTGGTCGAGGCTGCCTGGTTCCACCTCTTTGGCCTGATGTAAGCGATCGAGCGCCCCGGCTGTAAGTAGCCAAGCGCTTGAACTTCGAGTGGTCGAGCGCTCCGTCTGCGAGCGCCGCGACCCCATTACGTTACCCCGCCCGGCGGCACACCGCCGTCGGGCACTCTCCCGAAAGGAGCACGCCATGTCCACTACCGATGCTTCCCAGATTCACGACCTGCGTTCCGCGCTCGACTTTTTGCGCGAGATGCCGGGTCAGCTGCTCGAGACCGATACCCAGGTCGATCCCGATGCCGAGGTCTCGGGCGTCTACCGTCACGTCGGTGCTGGCGGCACCGTCATGCGCCCGACCAAAGAGGGTCCGGCGATGGTCTTCAACAACGTCAAGGGCTTTGACGACGCCAAGGTTTGCATCGGTATGCTTGCCAGCCGCAAGCGCGTTGCCGCCCTGCTCGACCTGGACGAAGAGCACCTGGGTCTCGAGATCGGCAAGCGCTTCGAGAACCTGATCGCCCCTGAGCAGATCGCCGAGGGCAAGCACGTCGACTGCCAGGAGGTCGTGTACAAGGCGACCGACGAGGGCTTTGACCTGCGCAAGATCGTTCCCGCTCCCACCAACACGCCCGTTGACGGCGGCCCCTACATCACCATGGGCCTCGCCTATGGCACGAGCCCCGATGGCACCCAGTCCGACGTAACCATCCACCGCTTCTCCTGCGTCGACAAGGACAAGCTCGCCATGTGGATCACCCCGGGCAGCCGTCACCTGGGTGCGTTCTTTGACGAGTACTGCCAGCGCGGCGAGGATATGCCCATCTCCATCTCCATCGGCCTGGACCCCGCCGTGTACATGTGCTGCGGCTTCGAGGCTCCCACCACGCCGCTCGGCTTCAACGAGCTGCAGATCGCCGGCGCCCTGCGCGGCCGCGCCGTCGAGCTTGCCGACTGCGTCACCGTTCCGCAGAAGTGCATTGCCAATGCCGAGTACGTGCTCGAGGGCTACCTCATGCACGACGAGACCATCAACGAGGATGTCAACGGCCACGGCTACGCCATGCCCGAGTTCCCCGGCTACACCGGTGGCGCCAAGGTCTGCCCGGTGATCAAGATCACCGCCGTCACCACGCGCGTCAACCCCATTATGGAGAGCTGCATCGGCCCTTCGCACGAGCACGTGTCCATGGCCGGTATCCCCACCGAGGCCTCCATCTACAAGATGGTCGAGACCGCTATCCCGGGCCGCCTGCTCAACGTTCACGCCGCTCCCTGCGGTGGCGGCAAGTTCGTTGCCATCATGCAGTTCAAGAAGTCGAGCAAAAATGACGAGGGCCGTCAGCGCAACGCCGCCATGCTCGCCTTCTCGGCGTTCTCCGAGCTCAAGCACGTCATCCTTGTCGACGAGGATGTCGACATCTTCGATATGAGCGACGTGATGTGGGCCATGACCACGCGCTTCCAGGCCGACGTGGACCTCATCACCATCCCCGGTTGCCACTGCCACGTGCTCGATCCGTCCAACGAC
>CALLFD010000423.1 GCA_937997605.1 uncultured Collinsella sp.
GTGATAAATATATCTGCACCCTTCGCCAACTCGCGCAACTGCCCCTCGTAAAAATCCTGCTTGCTGTACATGAAGTGCTTAAAGATGATCTTCTGCAAAAAGCTCGCCGGCACGTTGTCATCCAACGGCCTGGGGTCTACCGAGAAACCCATCTGGCTCACGGCCCCTTCGTCTATGAGCTTGCCCATCAGCTCGTACACCGGCCCCAGCGCCTTGAGCCCAAAGCTCGTCACAAGGTGGTTGTACTTGCTCGTCACGCTCACCATCTCGTCGGCACCGTACAGGTCGCCGTAGCGCACGAGCGTCTCGAGCACCTTCGCCATCGTCTCGCCGCGCTCGCCGGCGAGCATCGCCTCTTGTTCGGCGGTCAGTTTCATAGCTTTCCCCCTTCTTCTTACAGCGTCATCGCCACGTCGTACGCGCGCCAGATCACGCTGCGCAGATTGCCCACGCCGTTGCAGTCGCCCACCAGGCGAACGCCACGGCCCGATCTCGCAAGCGGCGCAGGCGTGTACCCCGTGGCCGTCACCACGGCGTCGGCTTCGATGTCAAACGTCGTACCGTCCGCGTGCCTGCAGCTCACGCGCAGGCCAGCGTCCCCGGTGCGCGCGATGCCGACAAGCGTGGTCTCAGGATGCACAGGCACCTGCTTCCAGGCGAACCACTCGCGCAGGTACGAGCTGTTGGCCAGGCATACGCCCTTCTGCGCCACCAGGTCGTCGGCCATCTCGACAATCTCGACGTCGCGCCCCTCGAGCGCGGCGTCGTAGGCCACCTCACAGCCGGTCAGGCCGCCGCCCACCACCACAACGCGCTGCGCCGCGGGCGGATTCTCCAGGTAGTCGCACGCCTCACGCGCCAGCTCTATGCCGGGGACGGGCAGCGTGCGCGGGGTCGAGCCCGTCGCAACCACCACAGGGCCGTCGAGCTCGGTAATGTCGCGCACCTCGTCACCCAGGCGCACGTCCACGTTAAGCTGTACCATCTGCCGCTCATACCAGGCAAGCAAGTCACGCATCTTATCCTTGTAGCTTGCCCGCGCGGCAGCGACGAACACGCCGCCCAGGCGCTCGCCGCGCTCGTGAATCACCGGACGATGGCCTCGCAACGCCAGCACACGGGCGCACTCCATGCCGCCGATGCCGCCGCCCACGATGTGGATCGTCTTGGGCGACGAGGTCGGCTTGATGTAGTGGCGCGACGCCTGCATGGTCTCGGCGTTCACGGCACAACGCGCCAGATGCAAAGAATCCATAAGGTCCTGGTCGTTGGCCACACCCTTGTAGTGGCACATGTTAAAGCAGCCGTTATGGCACAGGATGCACGGGCGGATATCGGCCTCTCGACCCGCTTTAAGCTTCGACACCCAAGCAGGATCGGCCAAGAACGGTCGAGCGAAGCCTGCGGCGTCGATACGTTTCTCGGCGATGGCCGCGGCGGCGTCGGCGGGCTCCATGCGTCCGGCGCATACGACGGGCACGTCGATGTGCCGGCGCAGCTCGGCCACGTCGTCTAGGTTGCAGTTCTTGGGCATGTAGATAGGCGGGTGGGCCCAGTACCAGGCGTCATAGGTACCGTTATCGCAGTTGAACATGTCGCAGCCTGCGTCGGCCAGGTAGCGCGCAGCCTCGATGGACTCGGCAATGTCGCGGCCGGCCTCTACGAACTGCTCGCCAGGAAGTGCGCCTTGACGCAGCCCCTTCGTCTTGGATTCGACGCTGTAGCGGATGGACACGGGAAAGTCGTCGCCGCAGGCACGCTTGATGGCACGTACGATCTCGGCCGCGAAACGATACCGGTTCTCCAGGCTGCCGCCGTACTCATCGGTGCGCTTGTTCACGTATTTCAGGGCGAACTGGTCGAGCAGATAGCCCTCATGGACGGCGTGCACCTCGACACCGTCGACACCTGCCTCCTTGAGCAGACGCGACGACTCGGCGAACGACTCGATGATCTGGTCGATCTCGGGCTTGGTGATCTCACGCGACGGCACCTTGTCCGACCAGCGGTTGGGCGAGGCGCTCGGCGCGGCGCAGATGCGCTCGAGGTCCATGACGGGCTTGGCAGCGGCGCGCAGGACCGGGTTCGTGTAGAGCGCCTCCATGAGCGGACTGATGGTGAACGATCGGCCGAAGCCTGCCGTGAGCTGCACGAACAGCTTGGCGCCGGTTGCATGGAACACAGGCATCCACACCGCTAGGTCGCGGTACATCTTCTTGTTCTTGTGTAACCATTGGCCGAACATCGGGTTGTACACCGGCTGGCATCCGGGCAGCACCAGGCCGGCATCGTGCTTGGCCACCTCGAGGAGGAACTCGGCTCCTGCACGGTCGAAATGG
>CALLFD010000424.1 GCA_937997605.1 uncultured Collinsella sp.
CCAGGCCGGCCTCGTGCAGCACGCCCTTGAGGGTGTGGTAGACCTCGGCGCACCAACGCAGGCCCTCGGCAAAACTCGGGGCGCCCACCGGCATGATCATGAACTCCTGGAAGTCAACGTTATTGTCGGCATGCACGCCGCCGTTGAGGATGTTCATCATGGGCGTGGGCAGCAGATGGGCGTTGACGCCGCCCAGGTACTGGTACAGCGACAGGCCCGCCGACTCGGCAGCGGCGCGGGCAACGGCCAGCGACACGCCCAGGATGGCGTTGGCACCGAGCTTGGTCTTGTTGGGGGTACCGTCCGCGGCAATCAGCGCGGCATCGACGGCGCGCTGGTCGAAGGCGTCGAGGCCCACGACGGCATTAGCGCACTCGTTGTTGACGTGCTCGACGGCCTGAGAGACGCCCTTGCCCAGATAGCGGCCCTTGTCGCCATCGCGCAGCTCGCAAGCCTCAAAGGCACCGGTCGAAGCGCCCGAAGGCACCATCGCGCGACCGAAGCTACCGTCCTCGAGCACAACCTCGACCTCGACGGTGGGATTGCCGCGGCTGTCGAGCACCTCGCGACCGTAAACGTCCAAAATATCGCTCATGTTGTCTCCCTCTCACTTGGAAACGTAGTGGATGCAAGCGACCGGCTGACCGTGCACCGTCGGTGCGCCTCCGTAAGTTAGCCATGTCGCACTTTTTGCATTATGCCCTAAGTTAGCCGAGGGATACACTTGATTTTCGAAAAATTTAGCGGGAACGATGAGGCGTGTCAGCCCGTCGTTCCCGCAGTCTTACTCCTCCGCCTTTGCGGCATCCCACAGGTCGTTGAGGCCGTGGGTCGAAAGCTCGGCAAGATCCACGTGGGCATCGGCCGCCATCTGCTCCATCGCAGCCCAGCGACGGCGAAACTTGGCCGTGCTCGCGCGCAGGGCGCTCTCGGCGTCGATACCCTCCTTGCGCGCGACGTTGACCAGGGCAAAGAGCAGATCGCCAAACTCCATTTCGCGCTCGGGCGAGCCAGGGGCCTCGGCCTCAAACTCGGCACGCTCCTCGGCGACCTCGTCCCACACATCCTGGACCGTCTCCCACTCAAAGCCCACGGCAGCCGCCTTGCGCGACACCTTCTGAGCCTGCATCAGCGCCGGCAGATGCGTGGGCACGCCGTCGAGCAGGCCCTCGGGCGCAGCCTCGCCTGCCGCCACGGCCTTGTCCTTGGCAGCCCTCTCGGCAAGCTTGACCTCGTCCCAAATCTTGAGTACCTCGTCGGAACTGTCGGCATCTACATCGCCAAACACGTGCGGATGACGGCGGATGAGCTTGGCATCGATATCACGCGCCACGTCGGCCAGCGTAAACTCGCCGGCGTCCGCCGCAATCTGCGCATGCAGCACGACCTGCATGAGCACGTCGCCCAGCTCCTCGCGCA
>CALLFD010000425.1 GCA_937997605.1 uncultured Collinsella sp.
GGCCAAAAGGCCTATGCCCTCCTCTTTCACGTCACCTTGCTCGCTCTGGCGGGCTCTCGCTGACTTTCGCTCAACCTGCAAGGTTTCGCCGATGTTGACCCTACCTGCAGTACCTCAACTCTATTTGAGCGTTGTTAGATAGTTTCTTGCGTCTTCTACGCTCATTGCGGCGACTGGTGCGTGCGAGCAGAGCTTGACATCGTTGGTGACCAGAAGGTCTGCCTTTGCGCGCATCGCTGCCGCAATGATTAAATCGTCTTCGTAATCGCTATGGAGATTACGCTGCTTGCTCGCCATCCATATGTCACTCAGGTCGCAGGGTACCGGCGTGGCAAGTTGCGACAACACGTCGAGGCAATCCCATGCAAGTGATGTCGCCGCCACGGCGGCATCTTGGGATAGTGAGCCATGCTCTCGCCGATACCATGCCTTATGTTCGCTTGAAATCAAATAGAACAGGTCTTTGGACGATGTCGCCGCATACAGCAAATCCACCTGCGCCGTGCATGCATCGCGTAAAAACTCAATCGCCGCCGAACGACCACGTCGTGAGGGAATGAAGTAATCGAGCCACACGTTGGTGTCAACCAAGATGCGCTTTAGAGCCTCACTCATAGAGCCAGCTCATCTCCTCGCCATAGCGATCCGCATATGCATTCCGTTTGAGCTCTTCGTCGTCCGATGGCTGAGCCCTGACCATATCGATTCCCGACTCACGGCAAGCGGCAGCGAACAGCTTCGATCCCTGATCCATGAGCTCGAGTTTACGTTTGGCGGCCTTTTCGCGCTCGCGCTGTTCCGCCCGGGCACGACTGGGCAGCAGGATATCCTCGAGCGCACCGGGGCGATCGGCCAGCGACGCTGCAAGCTGCCAGAGCGCTCGCACCGCTTGGCTCGGCGTCATACCGGCCCTGGAGAGAGCAGCGTCGCCGCTCCTTTTAAGATCGGCATCAAGACGTACGTTGATCTGAGCGGCTGTTGTGGTCATGACCCCTCCTTAATACTTCAGAATTATCATAAAACACTATGGTAGATACGTAAAGCATGTATAGCAATAAATTAGTATTAGCCGTGCTCCGTGCACAAAAAGCCGCCGAGGCACATTGCACCTCGGCGGCTACGCATCACCAATCTAGTTCGGTTTCATCCTTTGCATTTGCCCAGATAAAACCTGCCAAAATAAACCTGTCCCTTTTTGGCAGGTTTTTAGAGCTCCACGCTTTCGGCGCCGTTGATGGTTAGGTTGCGCTCGTAGAAGGC
>CALLFD010000426.1 GCA_937997605.1 uncultured Collinsella sp.
TACAACACGGTGTCGCTGACCTACGCGCTGCCCGTGGGAGGCGAGGATCTGCATGCGATCGAGGGAGACCTTCGCTTGAAGGTGACCGACGGTGGCGATGCGTTCTTGCCGCTTGGCGAGGAGGCGGACGATCCGACGCTGCCCGGCGAGCTCGCCTACATCGATGACGCGGGCGCCGTGTGCCGCTGCTGGAACTGGCGCGACGGCGTTCGCACGGCGCTGTCCGATGATTCGGCCGATGCGTTCCTTGCGATTGAGTGCGTGGAGCCCGAGCGGATGGGGGACTGCCAGGCTGCCGTTGATCGTCTCGTCGATTTGCTCGAGCGTTATCTGGGCGCTACGGTTGTCGTTAAGACGCTTGTGACCCGCGACAATCCCTGCGTGGAGCTGTAGCGGCGCCCGCGGATCATGTTCGCCGGTCAAAACCACCACAAAGGTGCCTGTCCTCTCTGTGGTGGTTTTTATGTTGATGGGTTAACAAATGGGGTATTTGGGTACGGGTGTCGGCTTATGCGACTAAGATGTTTACCCGTAAGCATTATGCAAGCGAAAGGCGGTCGTCTCTCATGCAGCAGAACGACGAGACACGTTTCGAGGACTTTGTCGGACTGATCAGCGGGCTCTACAAGGAGATCCAGCGCATTAAGACATCCGAGGGCGCAAGGCTGGGCCTCAAGGGCTCCGACGTTATGTGCCTTTACTATCTTGAGCGCAGCAAGGACGGCCTGACTGGCGCTGACCTCGCCCGCATGGCAGGCGTGACCCGCGCCGCCGTCTCGCGTACGCTCGCGCATCTGGAGGAGGGCGGCTACGTCGAGGTCGATGATTCGGGCGATGCCGCCGTTAAGTATCGTGCTCCGGTGCGCCTGACCGCTCTGGGCGGCGAGAGCATGAGCGAGGCCGACCGCATCATCCACGAAGTGCTCGATACCACCGGTAAGGCCATGGGCGTGGAACAGCGCGAGCAGATGTATGCATCGCTGCGCACGATTCTCAACACCCTGCGCGAGCTGTAGGGCCGCCAAGGCATTTGCTTCCAATTAACAACTGCATAGTCCCGTTTGAGTGCGTATACCGTGCCGGGGCATTGCTGTCAAAATTCCCTGCGCGGGACCTGCGCAAGAAAGGATTCGTTATGTCCGTCCGCATTATTACCGATTCCGCAAGCGATATGTCGCCGGCGGAGCACCCGGCACTGGACGTTTTGCCGCTGTCCGTCACCTTTGGCACCGATGTGTACATGGATGGCATCGACATCGATCACCAGCGCTTTTACGAGATGCTCGTGGAGCGCGATGAGCTGCC
>CALLFD010000427.1 GCA_937997605.1 uncultured Collinsella sp.
TCCGACCTCACCCCGGTCGCCGAGCAGCTCGAGATGATGCAGAAGGTCCTGCCCGACGTTAAAAAGGTCGGCCTGCTCTACTGCACCGCCGAGTCCAACTCCGACGTCCAGATCAAGGCCGCCAAGAAAGAGCTCGACAAGCTGGGCCTGGAGTACACCGATTTCACCGTCTCGAGCTCCAACGAGATCCAGTCCGTCGTCGAGTCTGCCGTGGGCAAGGTCGACGCGCTGTACTCCCCCACCGACAACACCATCGCCGCGGGCGCCTCGCAGGTCGGCCAGATCTGCAAGGAGAACAAGCTTCCCTTCGTGACTGGCGAGGAGGGCATGTGCATGGCCGGCGGCCTGTTCACCCTCTCCATCAACTATGAGGACCTGGGCTACGCCGCGGGCGAGATGGCCGTTAAGATCCTGAAGGGCGAGGCCAAGCCCGAAGACATGCCGATCAAGCACCTCTCGAGCAAGGACCTGGTCGTCGTCAAGAACGACGAAATGGCCGAGGCCCTGGGCATCGACCTTTCCGCTCTGGACGCGTAATGTCATACGCGGCATGCGCCTAGAGCCCGTGCTCGCGCTTTAGCCGCGTTATTCAATATCTGAGCCACAGGGGCGGGCGCTGTAGACCGGCGTCCGCCCTGCTTGTTTCAGGTAAAACAAAACGTCTGTCCGCAGCTCTTCTATGCATTGTTACCGCTATTATGGTGAATCACGTGTCCACCCTATCCTAGGAGGTATGAAGCATGCTCATTGCATTGCAGGGCGCCGTTTCGCAGGGCGTCCTCTGGGGCATTATGGTGCTTGGCGTGTTTATCACGTTCCGCCTGCTCGACATTCCCGATATGACCTGCGACGGCAGCTTTGCCCTCGGCGGCTGCGTCTGCGCTGTGCTCATCGTCAATAACAACGTCGACCCGCTGTTCGCCGTGCTGGCCGGTATGTGCGCCGGCGCCATCGCGGGCGCCGTCACGGGCATTTTGACCACCGTCTTCGAGATTCCTGCGATCCTCGCCGGAATCCTCACCCAGATCAGCCTGTGGTCCATCAACCTGCGCATCATGGGCAAGTCCAATACGCCCATTCTTGCCAAGGGCACCGTGTTCTCGGCCGTCAGCAATATGACCGGTCTGCCGCAGTCCACCGTTGCTATCATCTTGGGCATCCTGCTCGCCGTGGCTATCGTTGCCATCCTGTATTGGTTCTTTGGCACCGAGATCGGCTCGGCGCTGCGAGCCACCGGCAACAACGAGTACATGATCCGCGCTCTGGGCGTCAACACCAACTCCACCAAGATGATCGCCCTCGTGCTCTCCAACGCCCTCATCGGCCTTTCGGGCGCGCTCATCTGCCAGAGCCAAAAGTATGCCGACATTGGTATGGGCACCGGTGCCATCGTTATCGGTCTTGCCGCCATTGTTATCGGCGAGGTGCTCGGCCGTCTGCTGCCCGGCGGCCTCACGCAGTTTAGCGTCCGTCTTGCCTCCGCCGTCTTTGGCTCCGTGGTGTACTTCCTTATCCGCGCCATCGTGCTGCAGTTGGGCATGGACGCCAACGACATGAAGCTGCTCTCCGCCGTGATTGTCGCTGTGGCCCTGTGCGTGCCCGTGGTTTGGGAGCGCTATAAGCTCCGCAGCTCCTACACGAAGGGGGATGAGGCAGATGCTTAAGCTCTCGCACGTCAAGAAGACCTTTAACAAGGGCACCGTCACCGAGAAGCGCGCGCTCACCGGCGTCGACCTCACCCTGAATGACGGCGACTTTGTAACCGTGATCGGCGGCAACGGCGCCGGCAAGTCCACGCTGCTCAACATGATCGCCGGCGTGTACCCGCTCGATTCGGGCGTTATTGAGCTCGACGGCACCGACATCTCGCGCCTGAGCGAGTCGCAGCGCGCCAAGTACCTGGGCCGCGTGTTCCAGGACCCCATGCGCGGCACCGCAGCCGACATGCAGATTGCCGAGAACCTGGCCCTCGCCAAGCGTCGCGGCCAGCGTCGCGGCCTTTCGTGGGGCGTCACCAAGGCCGAGAAAGATGAGTACGTTGAGCTGCTCAAGCGCCTGGACCTTGGTCTGGACACGCGTCTCAACGCCAAGGTCGGCCTGCTCTCGGGCGGCCAGCGCCAGGCACTCACCCTGTTGATGGCCACGCTCACCAGGCCGCGCCTGCTGCTGCTCGACGAGCACACCGCGGCCCTCGACCCCAAGACGGCCTCTAAGGTGCTCGACCTGACCGAGGAGATCGTCGACGAGAACCACCTGACCACGCTCATGGTCACGCACAACATGAACGACGCCATCCGTCTGGGCAACCGTCTGATCATGATGCACGAGGGCCATGTGATCTACGACGTGGCGGGCGATGAGAAGAAGTCGCTCACCGTCGCCGACCTGCTGCAGAAGTTCGAGGAGGTCTCGGGCGGCGAGCTTGCCAACGACCGCATGCTGCTGAGCTAAAACCTGCCAAAAAGGGACAGGTTTATTTTGGTAGGTTTTATCTGCGCAAACGTCAAAACCGCCGCTAAGGGACAGACGCCCTTACGGCGGTTTTCGCATATTATGTCGATAATCCGATATTCAACCAGACATTCTGGCTAAGGACTAAGGA
>CALLFD010000428.1 GCA_937997605.1 uncultured Collinsella sp.
AATGCCGCAGCCCAGCGCCTCTATACCGCTCAGTCCAATATCTCCAACGCCGTCAAAAGCCTGGAACAGGAGCTCCACCTGGAGATCTTTACGCGCTCCAGCCGCGGCGTCACGCTCACCAACGACGGCACCGAGCTTTTGGGCTATGCGCGCCAGGTCGTAGAGCAGGCCGACATGCTCGAGGCGCGCTACGAGGACGGCGGCACCCCGCAAGCCCGCCTCGCCATTTCCGCCCAGCACTACGCCTTTTCGGTCGAGGCCTTTGTCAACGTGGTCGAGCGCTGCCGCGACAGCAAGTTCGAGTTCATCATGCGCGAGACTACCACATCGCAGATCATCGATGACGTCCGCGCATTTCGCAGCGATATCGGCATCCTGTATCTGGACGACTTTAACGCCCGTGTTCTGCAGAAGGCTTTTGCCGATGCGCGCGCGAGCTTCCATCCCCTATTCGACGCGACGGTCCACGTCTTCGTTAGCGAGAGCCACCCGCTTGCCCGCCGCCCGCAGCTGTCCCTTGCCGACCTCACACCCTATACGCGCTACAGCTTTGAGCAGGGAACCTCAAACTCCTTCTATTACGCCGAGGAACCTTTTAGCTATATCCCTTGCGACCGCAACATACGAATCTCGGACCGCGGAACACTTACTAACTTACTTATCACGTCGAACGGTTACACCCTGTCGACCGGTGTCCTCTCCAATGAAATGCAATGGGGTATGGCATCGATCCCGTTAGCAGACGCCCCAACGATGCACGTAGGCTATATCATGCACGACGAGCGCAAGCCCTCTCCCCTCTTGCAGCAATACCTCGATGAGCTCAACCGCATCATCCATGCCAACTAACTGTCGGAAGACGGGATAGAAATCGTAGATTGCTAGCCCCCGGCGGGCATGGCGCTACAATGGTCACTCACACGAAACGTACCCAACGAAAGGAACCATGTGAAGGTCATCATCTATACCGACGGCTCGGCCCGATCAAATCCGGGACGCGGCGGCTACGGCGCCGTACTCAAATACACCAACCCCGCCGGCAAGACCTTCACCTCCGAGCTTTCGCGCGGTTACGCCAAGACCACCAACAACCGCATGGAGCTCATGGCGGTCATCGTGGCGCTCGAGGCACTTAACCGCCCCTGCGAGGTCGAGGTCCATTCCGATTCGCAGTACGTCGTCAACGCCTTTAACAAGCACTGGATCGACGGCTGGAAAAAGCGCGGATGGAAAACCGCCAACAAGCAGCCCGTCAAGAACCGCGACCTGTGGGAGCGCCTACTCACCGCCAAAAGTAAGCACAAGGTTGAGTTCATCTGGGTTAAGGGTCACGCCGGCCACGAGCTCAACGAGCGCTGCGATGAGCTCGCAACCACGGCGGCCGACGGCAGCAACCTCGATATCGACACCGGCTTTAACGAGAGCGACCTGTAACGGCGTTTTCGCACGCTTTTGTGTCCTCCCGCGCTACACTCGTCCTGTAAGCCAAACAACGCAAGGGGGACACATGTTGCGTATCGCAACCATCGGCACATCCATGATTACCGACGACTTTATCCAGGTCGTCAACGCCAACGACCAAGCCGCGTTTGTGGGCACGCTTTCACGCGACGCCAATCGCGGTACTGCCTTTACCGCCGAGCGCGGTGGTGAGCGAAACTTTACGTCACTCGATGAGCTTGCGGTAGCCGCCGACGTCGACGCCGTCTATATCGGCAGCCCTAACGCACTTCACTACGAGCAGGCCCTTGCCTGCATCGCCGGTGGCAAGCACGTCATCGTCGAGAAGCCCTTCTGCGCCACCGAGGCGCAAGCGCTGGAAGTCTTCCGCGCTGCCGAGGCAGCAGGTGTCGTGGCCCTCGAGGCCATGCGTCCCCTCCACGATCCCGCCTTCCACGCCATCGAGGACGCCCTGGGTGAGATCGCCCCCATCCGCCGCGCCTCATTGCGCTTTGGAAAATATTCCTCGCGCTACAACGAGATTCTCGCGGGACGCGCCACCAATATCTTCGACTGCAATATGGCCTCGGGTTCCCTCATGGATATTGGCGTCTACACCGTCGAGCCCATGGTCGAGATTTTCGGCATGCCCTCCGGCCTTACGAGCATGACCACCCTGCTCGATCCCACCACGCGACAGCTCACGCACGGCCCCATCGACGGCTGCGGTTCCATCCTCGCCAGCTACGGCGGTGGCCGTATCTCCGTCGAGCTCGCGCACTCCAAAATTACGAATGACCTGCTGCCCTCGCAGATCGAAGGCGAGCGTGGCACTATCCAGATCGACCATCTGTCCACGCCCCGCAACGTCCGCATCGACTATCGCGGCGACGTCGTACGCGGCTCGGCGACCGAGGCGCCGCGCGAACAGGGCGACAACGGCCGCGTGCTCGACCTGCCCAAATCGAGCAACACTATGGAATACGAACTCACAGACTTCATCACCGCCATCGGCGGCATCGATAACGTCAAGGAAGAGATTTGGGAGACCCCGGCGGGACGCCACGAGCTTGGCCACTACCGCGATGTCACACTCGTCTCACTACGCATCATGGATGCCGTGCGCCAGCAGGCCGGCATTACCTTCCCGGCCGACGCAGGCAAGCAGGCATAGCGATGGGCCTCTTCGATACGTTCTTCTCCAGCGTCACCGGCGGCAGTCGAGAGCCTCAAAAACCATCAAACGTCGAGCTCGAGCTGCGCCGCAGGCTTACTGTGCTCGCAAGCGACGAGGCCACTCAAGACACTCCCCTGCGCTATTTCCTGCGCTGGGAGGGGCAAGTCCAAGGCGTTGGTTTTCGCTTTACCAACACCAACCTCGCGCAGGCACGCGCACTCACCGGCTGGGTGCGTAACATGGAAGACGGCTCAGTCGAGATGGAGATACAGGGAGCTCCGGCAAATATCCTATCTCATCTCGAGGCGCTTCATGCCTCCTACGAGCGCATGGGAACGCGTTTTCGCCTCATAGACGCTCAGGCCCGAGCCCCACTTGCCAATGAAGACGGTTTCAGTCCTCATTATTAGTATTGTGTGCTAAATACGGTATCATTTACCTACGACCGTTGATAGAAAAGAGGCGAGGCGCATGGCGGTGCAAAGAAGGAATACCAGGCAGCGAAAGCTGGTTCTTGACGCCGTGCGCCAAAGCTATAACCATCCCACCGCCGACGAAATCTACAACGCCGTGCGCGCGCAGGATGACAAAATCAGCCGCGGTACGGTCTACCGCAATCTCAATCTCTTGGCCGACGCCGGCGAGATCCTCTCCATCAAGACGCCGGGCGGCAGCCGCTTCGATCGCACGATCGAGCCGCATGCGCATATCATCTGCACCTCGTGCAGCCGCGTCATCGACGTACCGCTCCCCTTCGATGCCCAGCTCGACGCCAAAGCGTCCGAGCAAATCGGCTGGCACGTCACGTCGCACTACACCATCTTCGAGGGTCTCTGCCCCGACTGCCGGTAGATGTTCGGGACATGCCTTAAAATCCACCTTTCCGCGCTTTGCAGCAAACAGTACATTTCTAGGCATGTCCCGAAAACCTACTCGGCGAGCAGGCGGTGCAGTTCTTCTTCGACCGTGTGCACGTAACGGACGCGATCGTTGATACCGCGCATGGTGGGGTTGCAGCTCTCCATCAGATAGGGATGGCCCACGACGTTGAGCATGTCGCGATCGT
>CALLFD010000429.1 GCA_937997605.1 uncultured Collinsella sp.
CGTCTTCAATCTCGGGCAGCAGGAAGTTGTAGATGACTTCGATGATCATCGTGGCGCTGATCTTAGAGAACGCAAAGTCGCCTGTCGTCAGCAGCGCTTCGTGGTTGACGGTATTAAAAGTGTAGTCTGCCAGACGCGCGAGCGGGGATTTGCTGTCGCTGCTGATGACGACTACGGTTGCGCCGCAGTTGCGAGCCGCTTTTGCCATGCGATTCAGTCGGCGCGATTTGCCGGAGTTTGAGATTAGCACGATGACGTCACCCGGGCGCAACGTGAGCGCAAAGCCGATTGATGTCTCGCTAATGGTGCTCGCCATGCAGCGCAGGCCCAGCTGCGAAAACTTAAACGTCGCATCGAGCGCGACCGCGTTCGTATTGCCCACAGCTGCAAACTCAATAACCCCTGCATGCTTAAGGGCATGCACAACAGCCGCCAGCGTATCGTGGTCGATCCCGTCGATGGTTGCATTAAGCTCGCTCACCTTGGCAGCCAGGATGTTCTTGAGGCTCTGCTCCATATTGTCGAGCGAGACCTCGTCAGTCAGGCCCTCGTTGCGCTGGCTTTCCAAATCCCTCGCCAACGAAAACTGAAAGCTGCGGAAGCTGCCAAAGCCAAGCTTTCGGCAGAAGCGCGAAACGGTCGCCTCGGACGTGGCGGCGGCGCGTGAGAGCTGAGCGGCCGTGAGGCGCGGCGCCTCGGACTGGTGCTCCAATATATAGTCGACAATGCGCTGCTCGGACTCGCTGTATCCCTGATGGGTGCTTATGAGGGAAAGTGCGCTCTTGCTACTATCGGTCATGGATGGCTCCTGGTTGGCATGAAAATCCAATTTGATTTGCAATGCCATAGTATACGGGCATTTCCAATTACAAGATACACCTTGCCGTTTCAAGTGTTGATGGTAAACTTTCACCTACCGTTTACGGTTATGAAAGAACCTTTCACCTGAGAATTGCACCTTGCCTCTTCTCACGCGGACGGTAGGTTGGTATCTTTCAGTTGTGGAAAAACGCGCATCGAAGCGCGTGTAGGGGAGCGCCCGCGGGCGCTGTACTCAAGAAGGAGGGACACATGGCTAAGTTTGACATCATCGCCGCCACCGGTTGCCCGACCGGCATTGCGCACACCTTCATGGCGAAGGAAGCGCTGGAGAAGGCAGCTGCCGAGCGCGGTCTGACCATTAAGGTCGAGACTCATGGCCAGGTCGGTGTCGAGAACGAGCTCACCAAGAGCGAGATCGCTGGTGCCAAGGCCGTTGTCGTTGCAGCCGATAAGGATGTCCAGGCTGAGCGTTTCGCCGGCAAGCCCATGGTTTCCGTTGGTGTTTCCAAGGCCCTGTCCGTTGAGGCCGCCGGTAAGCTGATTGACCGCGCGCTCGCCGCTAAGGGCGACAGCACGGTTGCAGCCGCTGCCGATGTCGAGGACGAAGTCGAGGAGAAGGAGTCCATCGGCCACGTCATCTATAAACACCTCATGAACGGCGTCAGCCATATGCTGGTCTTCGTCGTTGCCGGTGGTGTCCTGACCGCCGTCTCGTTCCTGTGGGGCATTACGTCCTTCGATTCGACGGCGTCTGACTACAACAGCTTTGCTGCGATGCTCAAGATCATCGGCGGCATCGCCATGAACCTCATGGTTCCGGTGCTTTCCGCCTACATCGCCGAATCCATCGGCAAGCGCCCGGCGCTCGTCCCCGGCTTTGTTGCCGGTATGATCGCCATCCAGGGCCTGCCTGTTAACGCCGAGACCGGCATGATCGACGCCGGTGGCGCCGGCGTGGGCTTCGGCTTCCTGGGCGGCATCGTCGGCGGCTTCCTCGCCGGTTATGTCATCCTGCTGCTCGAGAAGGTCTTTGCCGGTCTGCCCAAGAATCTGGACGGCCTCAAGGCTATCTTCCTGTACCCGCTGTTCTCGACCGCCATCGTCGGTCTGGTCATGCTCGGCATTTCTGGCCCCATGGCTGCCATCAACACCGCCATGATGGACTTCCTCAAGGGCCTGTCCGCCTCTGGCGCCGTTGTCCTGGGTCTTGCCATTGGCTGCATGTGCGCCTTTGACATGGGTGGCCCGGTCAACAAGGCTGCTTACGTTACCGGTACCGCTATGCTCACTGAGGCTTTGGCCGCCGGTGTTGGCACCGATACCTACAACTTCGGCACCAACTTCATGGCTGCCGTCTCCGCCGCCTGCATCGTTCCGCCGCTGATTACCACCTTTGCCGTCGTTGTCGGCAAGAAGTACTTCAGCCAGGAGGATCACGACGCCGGTGTCGTCAACCTCATCCTTGGTTGCACCCACATCACCGAGGGCGCCATTCCGTTCATGACCAAGAACATCTGGCCCGTCATGCCCATCATGATGCTCGGTTCCTCTATCGCTTCGATCCTGACCATTATGTTCAACGTTCACGATCCGGCGCCTCACGGTGGCTTCCTGGTCCTGCCCGTTGTCGAGAACGGTCCGCTTTGGGTCCTCGCGATCCTCATCGGCGCTGTGGTCGGTGGCATCCTGTTCGTGGCCTTCAAGAAGTACGACTTCGAGAAGAATCAGAAGGCCGCTCCTGCAGCCAAGCCGGTTGAGGCTCCCAAGGCCGCTGCCGTCGAGGCCCCCAAGGCCGAGGCTGCCGACTTCGTGAAGGTCGAGAATGTCTTTGTCGCCGAGGACTTCGCTTCTCGTGACGAGGCTCTGAGCTTCGTTTCCAACCAGGCCGTCAAGGCCGGCATCGCCAACGACGCCGACGCCGTGATGAACGCCTTCCTGGCCCGCGAGGCCGAGGGCACCACGGGCATGATGGAGGGCTTCGCCATCCCGCATGCCAAGTCCGATGCCATTACCGAGGCTGCCGTCATCGTCGTCAAGGACGAGTCCGGCGTGACCGGTTGGGACACCATGGACGGCGCTCCCGTCAACGTGGCTATCGCCCTGCTCATCCCCGGTGCCCAGGCCGGCACTACGCACCTCAAGATCTTGTCCAAGGTTGCCGAGGCGCTCATGGACGAGGACTTCCGTGCCACCGTCAAGGGTTCCACCGACGCCGCCAAGATCGCCAAGACGATCAACGC
>CALLFD010000430.1 GCA_937997605.1 uncultured Collinsella sp.
GATCATTGAACACGATGCAGAGACAGCTGTCGCCCGCCGGTTCCACGACCGTCTCCCGGAAACTGGGGCGGATGGACATGCCCATATCACGGACGATCTTTCCCCACTCGTTGCGGATCATCCTTGGACTTGAGTACCCGTCATCTTTGACCTCCGCCAGCGGTATCACCGTCATCGACGGCATCAAGACGCTCGACACCGGCATTATCGGCCCGCTAGCGGTATCGGCAACCGTCGTCGCCATCCATGACCGCTTCTACGATGCCAAGGTTCCCGATTGGCTCGGCACCTTCTCGGGTTCCTCGCTGGTCTATCTCATCAGCTTTTTCGCCGTGTTCGCCCTTGCCGCCATCTCGGCCGCCATCGTGCCCTTCGTATACGCAGCGACCGAAACGCTGCGCCACGCACTTGTGGGCGTCGGCCCCCTCGGCGTGGGTATCTTTGCGTTTTTGGAGCGAGCACTCGAGCCCATGGGGCTGCACCACCTGCTCTACATGCCTATCTACTACGACAATTTAGTTATTAACGACGGTATCTACGCCACGTGGACCAACTTGCTTCCCATCCTGTCGCACAGCACGCGCCCCCTCAACGAGCTTGCACCCTGGGCTGGTTTCACCGCCACCGGTTGGGTCAAGCTCTTTGGCCTTCCCGCCATCGCTGTAGCGTTCTACACCACGGCCAAGCCCGAACGCCGTGCCAGCCTCAAGGCCATCCTTCTGCCCGCCATCGTCGCTTCGGCGGTCTGCGGCGTCACCGAGCCGCTCGAGTTTCTCTTTATGTTCACCTATCCCGGGCTCTTTTTGCTCTATGCCGCCCTATCTTCCTGCCTCGCCATGGCTATGAACTTCTTTGGCGTCGTCGGCATCTTCTCGGGCGGCTTTATGGAAATGGCTGCCTTCAACTTTATCCCGCTCATGCGGACGCATGCCGGCTCCTACCTTTTGGCGCTCGGAATCGGACTCATCTTTTGCGTCATCTTCTTTCTGAGCTTTCGAGGTCTTATCCTGACCTTTGACCTTAAAACCCCGGGACGCGAGGACCATATCGCCAGCAACGCGGCGCTCTCGCGCTTGACGGGAAACGACGTTGACGAAAAGCGCTCATCCAAAACCGGCGCTTCCGGCAACCAGGCCTCACAAGATCATCTCCTCGCCGAGCAGGTTGTGACGCTTCTGGGCGGCGTCTCCAACATTGTGGGCGCAACCAACTGCGCCACGCGTCTGCGCGTCGAAGTCGTGGACCCCTCCATCGTCGCGGACAATGCGACCTTTGTCGCAGCGGGTGCCAAAGGCCTCATCGTCACCGGCAAGACCGCTCAGGTAATCATCGGCATCTCGGTACCCCGCGTCAAAGAACACTTTGATCAGATTATGGGACTCGAACCGGGTTTTGCATTCGCCGCCTCGCCTTTTCATGCCGGCGATGGCGCCAAAAAGTATGGCAATGTCTGCTTCTTCGACATCGACGGTACGCTCGCCTGGCAAGATCCCAAATTTGCCCAAGAGCTCCCCGAGGACGAGCGAGATCTTTCCCCCTATCCCAACGAGACGGTTGCACAGGCAATTCGCACGTTTGCCGCCAACGGCGACAAAGCCTTTATCTGTACGGGGCGCACCCTCAGCTGCATCCATCCCAAGCTGCTCGAACTGCCGTGGGCAGGCGTCGTGTGCCTCGCGGGCGGTTACGCCGAACTCGAGGGGCGCGTCGTGCGAAACGTTGCCATAAGCCCTGGCATGCTACAGCGCCTCGCCCCCTATCTCGAGCAATCGGGCGAGGTC
Organism: uncultured Collinsella sp.; assembly: GCA_937997605.1. GTDB lineage: Bacteria > Actinomycetota > Coriobacteriia > Coriobacteriales > Coriobacteriaceae > Collinsella. The sequence goes on from CALLFD010000430.1 coordinate 1,782, forward strand.
ATTCGCTTTGAGGGCATCGATCGCGTCGTGCGCATGAGTGCAGATGCTCCCGAGACGTACGGATACGCACGCACCGTGGGCGACGCCGTCACGCAACTTGAGCACTACAACGCCTATAAAATTCTTATGTCCACGCCACTTGCCAACCGCATCGCCCAAGATGAAGAACTTGGACCCCTGCTCTGCCTCAATGAGCTCGAACTCGAGGTCACAGAAATCTCGCCTCGCGAGTGCACCAAACGGGCCGGAATCAAGGCCGTGCTTGACGCCCTGGGGCCAGACCACGGCACCGTATATGGCATTGGCGACGCGAGCAATGACATCGCCCTCATGGAGGCGGTCGATGTTGGCATCGCCATGGGCAACGCGCCGGACTTCCTCAAGGAAAAGGCCGACTACGTAACCGACAGCTTCGACCACGACGGCGTCGTCACCGCGCTCGAACATTTTGGGCTTATCTAGCCGAGCCCCTTGCCGCGTTTGCGGCCGCAAGACTCAATCGTCTTCAACCGCCGCGCTCGACGCCCCAATGTGGCAATATGTTGTCTGCATAATGCAACGGTGCAACCTAAGAAAGAATGCGAGAAACCGTGTCCAGTCCGTTTACCAGCTTTTTAGCCCAGCACTTTGACCAGATCAACGA